>NZ_JBSHHD010000015.1:0-83879 GCF_053618155.1 Agromyces sp. NPDC055658
ACGTCGGTCACGGCGCCGCCCCGCGCCGTCATCAGGTGCGCCCGACGAAGACGACGCCGCGGTAGCCCGCTGCGCCCCAGGCCACCATGCGGTCGAGGTCGGCGTGCGCGATCGGCAGTTCGTGCGAGTCGACCCACGTCTCGCCCTCGTCCGAGCTGATCCAGGGATCCTCGATCACGACCACGCCGTGGCCCGCGGCATGCGCGAGCACCCAGTGCGGTCCGGTCTCCCCGTGCATCGGCGCTTCATCGATGAGCAGCAGGGCGAGGTCGCCGCCGGCGACGCGCCGTGCGATCTCTTCGATGCCGATCCGCGTACGGTGCACCGCGAGCCCGACCGCCTCGCCCTGGCGCAGCGACTCGGCCTGCAGTTCCGCCCTGAAGTCGCGTTCGAATCCCGCGTAGGCCTCGATGAGCACCGGCCCGTCATGGTCGAGGAACACCTCGACCGGGCGGTCGGCAGGCAGGTGCTCCCGCATGACGACGCCGAGCCCGACGGGCTCGATCGCCGGGAAGTTGCTCGCCCGTCGCCAGAATGCGAGCTCGAGGTCGCGGTCGGCGACCGAGGGCAGCTGCGCCGAGCCCTGCGGGTCGTCCGGCGAGGCATCACGAGCACCGCCGAAGCCGGCGGCCCCCGCCGCCTCCGCCGCGAGCAGCCCGCTCACCGCGCCGCAGGTGTAGAGCGTCGTCTGCGCGTAGTAGGGCGCCTCGGCGTGCGGCAGGTCGACGAGCCAGCGCACGTAGCCGCGCGCCCCGAGCGTGCCCGGGGCCGAGGGGTGCGGCGAGGCGAGGGGCGCGAAGCCGCGCTCCGAGGCGAACGCCGGGAGGTCCTGTCCGAGCGGCACCTCCCACTTCACTGCGGCGTCGCCGGCGGCCTCCGCCCGGGCGACGATGTCGTCGACGAGGGCCGCCGCCGTCGCGGCATCCGCCTCGGTGCGCCACCAGACGTCGACGATCTTGACCGCGGCGGTCGCTCCCCGGCGCGAGGTGAGCGCCGCCGCGACCGGCCGCCCGTCGCGGTGCACGAGGTCGACGCGCGGCGCGTACGGCGCCCGCGGCGACGCCCAGCGGGCCGCGCGCTCGGCGCCGAGCGCCGATCGCAGGTCGTCGTCGAGCAGGGGATCGGCGGTGGTCGTCATCCGACGGGGGTCCTTCCTGTGCTGTCGCGGTGCGCCGCCGCGACCAAGAGCCTGGTGTAGTCCTCGGCGGGATCGTCGAGCACCTGTGCGCAGGTACCGTGTTCGACGACCCGCCCTTGCCAGACGACCGTGACGGTGTCGGCGATGCGGCGCACGACGGCGAGGTCGTGGGAGATGAAGAGGATCGCGATGTCGAGCTCGTCGCGCAGGCGCCCGAGCAGGTCGAGGATCTGCGCCTGCACCTGCACGTCGAGCGCCGAGACCGACTCGTCGCAGATGAGCAGGCGCGGCCGCGGCGCCAGAGCGCGGGCGATCGCCACCCGCTGGCGCTGGCCGCCCGAGAGCTGCGCCGGCCGTTTCACCGCCGCGTCGACCGGCAGGCCGACGAGCTCGAGCAGCGCCGGAACCTCGTCTGGACGGCGCCCGCCGACGGCGAGCGCCTCGCGGAGGATCGCCCCGATCGACATCATCGGGTTGAGCGACGAGTACGGATCCTGGAACACGATCTGCATCTGCTCGGGCGTGCGCGACCGGCGGCCGGGTGCGAGCGGGCGGCCGTCGAAGGCGATCGTGCCGTCGTCCTCGCGTTCGAGGCCGGCGATGCATCGGGCGAGGGTCGACTTCCCCGATCCGGACTCGCCGACGACACCGGCGATCTGGCCGGGGGCGATCGAGAGGTCGACGCCGTCGAGCACCGTGCGCGGCCCGAAGCGCTTGACCACGCCCGAGGCGGCGACGAGCGGTGCACGCCCGCCCGCGTCGGCGCCGTCGTCGTGCCCGAGGCCGGGCGCGGTGTCGCCCGTGTGGTCGGCCTCGAGGGCGAGCGCCGGGTCGGCGGCGATGAGCGCGCGGGTGTAGGCGTGCTCGGGCGCCGAGAGCACCGTCGCGGTGGAGCCGCGCTCGACCACCTCGCCGTGCCGCATGACGAGCACCTCGTCGGTGCGGCCGCGGACCAGCCCGAGGTCGTGCGAGATGAGGAGCATCGCCATGCCGCGCTCGTGCTGCAGTTCGCGGAGCAGGTCGAGGATCTCGGCCTGGTTCGAGGCGTCGAGCGCCGTCGTCGGCTCGTCGGCGATGAGCAGGCGCGGGTCGCTCGCGATCGCGGCGGCGATCGCGACGCGCTGCCGCATGCCGCCCGACAGCTCGTGCGGGTAGGCGCGTGCCACCCGGGCCGGCAGGTTGACCTCGGCGAGGCGCGTCGCCACGGCCTCGTCGAGCTCGCGCTTCGACAGCCGCCGGCCGGCCTTCGCCTCGAGGGTCCACGCGATCTGCGGCCCGCAGCGGTGCACGGGGGAGAGACTCGTGAACGGGTCCTGCAGCAGGAGGGAGACCTCGCGGCCGCGCACCCGTCGCCACGAGGCATCCGTCGACGCGAGCGGGTGCTCGCGTCCGTCGACCCGCAAGACGCCCCGGGCGCCGAATCCGGGCGGGAGGAGGCCGACGAGGCTCTTCGCCGTGAGCGTCTTGCCCGACCCCGACTCGCCGATGAGCGCGAGCGAGGCTCCCGGTTCGACGGCGAAGGCGAGCGCCTCGACCATCGGCCCCGCGGGCCCGGCGATGCCGTCGATCGCCACCTCGATGCCGGTCATGCGAGGCCTCCCGAGCGGGTCATGCGCTGGCCGAGCCAGTCGCCGACGAGGTTGACCGCGCACGCGACGACGATGATGAGGAGCGCCGGCACGATCACCGCCGCGGGGTTGTCGAACATGATCGCCCGGCTGTCGGTGAGCTGGCGGCCCCAGTCGGCAGTGCCGGGCGGCACGCCCACGCCGAGGAACGACAGCGACGAGAAGGCGACGAGGGCGAACGCGACGTTGAGCATCGCGTTCGTGATGACGAGCGAGGAGACGTTCGGCAGGATGTGCCGGAACATCACGCGCCAGCGAGAGAGCGAGAGCATCTGCGCCGCCTCGATGTACGGGCGCGCCGACTGCTCGAGGACGCCCGCCCGGACGATCCGGATGTCGGACGGCGAGAAGAGCAGCACGAGCAGCGCGACGGTCGTCCAGTAGCCGCCGCCGAAGACGCCCGAGACGACGATCGCGGCGAGCAGCACCGGCAGGGCGAGGAGCAGGTCGGTCCACCGGCTGATCGCGAAGTCGAGCGGGCCCCGCTCGTACCCGGCGAGGGTGCCGAGCAGGATGCCGAGGAGCATCGAGCCGACCGCGACGCACACGGGGCCGACGAGCGCCGACGCCGCGCCCGCGACGGTGAGGGCGAGGATGTCGCGGCCGAGCTCGTCGGTCCCGAGGGGGTGCCCGGGCGAGCCGGCGGGCATGAGGCTCGAGAGGATGTCCTGCTTGGTCGCGTCGGGGAACAGCAGCGGGCCGAACAGCACGGCGAGCAGCACGACGGCGAGCAGCACGAGGCAGACGACGATCGACGCGGGCATGCGCCTGCCGGAGCGGAATCCGACGCCGACGGCGCCGAGCGAGGCGGTCATGCGGCACCTCCCTGCGCGCGGACGCGCGGATCGAGCACCAGGTAGGCGACGTCGGCGAGCAGCGCGATCACGGCGATCACGAGCGCGACGAGCAGCGTGAGCGCCTGCACGACGGCGAGGTCCTTGAAGAGCACCGAATCCTGCAGCAGCGTGCCGAGGCCGGGGAGCGCGTAGGTCGTCTCGGCGAGCACGGTTCCGCCGACGAGGAACGTGAGCAGCAGGCTCGCGCCGGTGACGATCGGGATGGCTGCGTTGCGCAGGGCGAGTCGGCGGGTGCGCGACTCGGGGATGCCGCGCGCACGCGCGGACGTGACGTAGTCGGCATCGAGTTCGCGCAGCATCGCCGTGCGGGTGAGCTTCAGCACGATCGCACCGAGGCCCGCCGCGAGGGTGACCGCCGGCAGCACGAGGTGGTAGAGCGTGTCGAGGGGCCCTCGTCCTCCGCCGTACACCGGGAAGATCGGCAGGTAGTACGCGAAGACGTAGAGCAGCAGGAGCCCGACCGCGAAGGTGGGTGCGCTGAGGCCGATGACCCCGAGCGCGGTCCCCGTGCGGTCGATCACGCCGCCCGCGCGCACGGCGCTCTGCACGCCGAGCGGGATGCCGACGACGAGGGCCATCGCGAAGGCCAGCCCGCACAGGGCGAGCGTGAGCCCGAGTCGCGAACCGATCGCGTCGGCGACCGAGGTCTGCAGGCGGATCGACTGCCCGAGGTCGCCGCTCAGCACGCCGCCGAGCCAGCGCAGGTACTGGACGGGCAGGGGGTCGTCGAGGTGGTACTGCTCTCGGATCGCTGCGACGGCCTCGGGCGAGGCCGGGCGCGTGCCGAGCAGCGTCTTGACGAGGTCTCCGGGCGCCAGGTGCAGCATCGAGAACACGACGATCGACAGGATGAACAGGATCGCCGCCGTGCCCAGCACGCGCACCGCGAGCATCCGGCCGAGGGGCCGGAGTCGCGGCGCGCGTGCGATGGGAGCGGACTCGGTCACGGCGCGGTGCGGTAGAGCTGGGTCGGCCACGACGAGATGAAGGCGAACGAGCTGTAGTCGTCGAAGCCGAGGTCGTTCGCGAACGCGGTGGCCGACTGGCCCCACCAGAGCGGCACGTTCACGATGTCCTCCGCCTGCAGCGTCTCGGTCTGCACGAGCAGGTCGACGCGCGCGGCGGGGTCGGACTCCGCTCCAGCCTGTGCGAGCAGCTCGTCGATCTCGGGGTTCGAGTACGCCGAGGGGTTGCCGGCGCCGAGCAGGTAGCTCGGCACCTCGGCCGGGTCGCCGAGGGTCGAGAAGTACCACATCATGCCGACGCCGTAGCTCGACGAGGCGTCGAGGCTCGCGAGCCATTCCTCGATGGGCACCTCGCGGACGTTCAGCGTGATGCCGATCGCCGAGAGGTTCTCCGCGAGCGACTGCGCGGCGGTGCCGAGCTGCGGGCCGGTCGACGGCGTGAGGAGTTCCGCCTCGAAGCCGTCGGGGTGGTCGGAGGCGGCGAGCGCCGCCTTCGCGGCGTCGAGGTCGAAGTCGTACTGGGGGATGCCGGCGAGCACCTCGCGAGCCTCGTCGCCGTCGTACGCCTTGCCGAGCGACTCGGGCGTCATGATCGCGGTCGCGGCCTCGCCGTGGCCGCGCAGCAGCTTGTCGACGACGGCGTCGCGGTCGACCGCGTGCGCGAAGGCCTCGCGCACCTTGGGGTCGTCGAACGGCGCGAGCGAGGTGTTGAAGTAGAGCCCGACGTACGAGAGGTCGTTGACGTACTCGACCCGCATGGTCTGCAGCTGCTCCCACTGCGTCGCCTGCGCGAGCGGCACGTTGAAGGCGACGTCGACGTCGCCGGACTGCGCCGCGAGCAGGCGCGTCGACTCGTCGGGGATGAACTCGACGGTGATGGACTTCACCTTGGGGAGCTCGCCCCACCAGGTGTCGACCCGTTCGAACTGCACGTGCGAGTCGGGCACGAACTCGGTCACCTGGTACGGTCCGGTGCCGAGCAGCAGCGCGTCGGCCGTTCCGACCTTGCCGCCGTGCTCCTCCCAGAATGCCTGCGAGGTGATGAAGGCGGCTCCGCCCGAGCTCATGTTCGCGGCGAAGGCGGCGTCGGGCGCGGTGAGCGTGATCGTCACCTCGTGCTCGTCGGTCTTCTCGATCGTGTCGACGCCGGCGAGGTAGTACGCGAGGCCCGGCGAGGTCGTCTCGTCGCGGGCCTGCTCGAGGCTGAACACGACGTCGTCGGCGGTGACCGGCGTACCGTCCTGGAACTCCGCATCGTCGCGGAGCTCGTAGACGTAGGTGACGTCGTCGGTCTGCTCCCACGACTCGGCGAGCCCCGGCTGCACCCGTCCCTGGGCATCGACCGAGACGAGGCCCTCCTGCGCGATCGACGCGATGTAGTAGTTCAGGATGCCGGCCTCCTGGCCGACGTACAGGTTCGAGAGCGAGCCCGGCAGCGCGACGCTGATGTGCTCGATCTCCTCGCCGGTGTCGGTGCCGGTACTCGATTCGGCTGCGCCGCTCGTGCAGGCGGCCAGCAGCAGCACACCGGCTGCTGCGGCGCCTGCCCGCGCGATGCGGGAACGGGATGATGCGGACATGGGGGAGTCCTCCTCTTGCGATCTCGGGAGTGGTGCGAGGGCGATGGGGCGTGCGAAGCGCGCACGATGTCCGTTCGAGCGGCGCCGGGCTTCGGCGAGCGCCTCGACCTCGTAGCCGCTCGGACGACGTGCGGCGAGCATGCGCAGGCTCGCCGCGACGGCGGGGATCTCGCTCGCCTCGGCGAGCGTGACGGCGACGGTGCGGAGACTGAGCGTCGGGCTCAGGCCGAGTGCCCGCACACCCGGCGGCGGGGCCGACGCGAACGCGCTCTCGGGCAGGAACGTCGCCCCGAAGCCCCCCGCGACGAGTGCGAGCGCGGCATCGGGGCGGCTGACCTCGAGGTCGCCGGGTCCGGTCGCGCGGCCCACGGCCGCAGCCACGACGCCCGAACGCGTTCCCTCGCCGAAGATCCACGGCAGCTGGGTGAGCGCGGATGCCTCGACGCGGGTGCCGTGACCGGGACGCTCGTCGAACGGGAGGGCGGCGATGAGCTCCTCGGCGTAGAGGAACGTCGATCGCAGGCCGTCGCGGCGGAGGCGCTGCCCGCGCTCGCCGGAGGCGCCGGTGATCACGGCGACGTCGACGCGCCCCGATCGCACGAGTTCGAGCGCCTCATCGGGCTCGGCCTCGACGAAGCGCACCTCGACCCCCGGGATGTCGGCGGCGATGCGGGCGAGCGCGGGGGCGATGGTGCCGACGACGGCCTCGGCGGGGGCGGCGATGCGCACGGTGCCCACCCGGTGCCCGAGCGCCCGCGCGAGTTCGGTGGCGGCCGCGGTCAGGCTCGCGTCGATGCGCGGCGCGTGGGCCGCGAGCAGCTGGCCGATCGCGGTGAGGCTCGCCGAGCGGGCGGTGCGGGCGACGAGCGGCGTGCCGAGCCGTGATTCGAGGCGCTGCACGTGCTGGGTGATGGTCGGCTGGCTGAATCCGAGCGAGCGCGCGGCCGCGCTGATCGAGCCGGTCCGGTCGATCGCGACCAGGATCCGCAGCGAATGGACGTCGAGCACCCGCGTCAGGGCGTCGATCTCGATGAGTCCTGCATCCTCCATAGGCAGAGACTATAGATCTCTAGGTTTCGATGGCGTAACAATATGCATACGAACGTCATGCGACGTCGTCGACATCGAGAACGGGAGCCTCATGGACCTGCGCGCAGCGCACGAGGAGTGGATCGAGGAGCGAGAGGCCCGAGTGTGGGGCGAGTGGGGCATCGCGACGCTCGCCGCGACGCACTGGCTCACGGCCGAGCCGGCCGAACTCGACGGACTGCCCGGCCGCTGGCGTGCGAGCGGCGGCGACGTGCTCGGCGACGACGGACTGCGCCTCGCCCCCGGGCAGGAGGCGGAGGTCGCTGGCCTCCTTCTGCGAGCCTTCGAGCGCGACGGGGCGTCGGCACTGAGGGTCCTCGATCCCGGCGCGCCGGCCGCCAGGGGGATCTCGTCGATCGAGCGGTTCGCGTTCACGGAGGCGGCGCGGCTGACGGGACGCGTGCAGCAGACGGCGACCACGACCGAGACGATCTCGGTCGACGGCCACGCCGCCGCGTCGGCGTTCGACGCGGTCGTCGACCTCGAATGGGCGGGCGAGGCGTTCTCGCTGACGGTGCAGGAGGACGACGGCTGGTTCTCCGCCGCCTTCGCCGACGCGACGGCCGGGCGCGAGAGCCACCCGTTCCGATTCATCCGCTTCCCCGCGTCGGCCGGCGGAACGGTCGTCGTGGACTTCAATCGCGCCACCCTGCCGCCGTGCGCGTTCTCCGACCACTACGTCTGCGTGATGCCCGTGCCCGGCAATCGCTGGCCCGTGCCGATCCGCGCCGGCGAGCGGATCGTCCGATGAGCACCCGAGTGCCGGCCGCGACGGTGGAACTCGCAGGGAAGCCGGATATCCTGTACGCACTATGAACGACTTCTGGGCGAACGCGATCTGGTCGCTCGCGCCGACCGTGCTCATCGGCCTCATCTTCTGGTTCGTGATGCGCGCGGTCATCCGCGCCGATCGCAACGAGCGCAAGGCGTACGCGCGGATCGAAGCCGAGGAGCGCGCCAAGATCGCCCGCGAGCACCCGGCCGCCTGACGGCATGGGCTCCGGCGTCGAGCAGACGACCCTCGTCATCACGGTGGTCCTGCTCATCGTCGACCTGGTCGTGCG
The DNA here is from genome assembly GCF_053618155.1 of Agromyces sp. NPDC055658. Taxonomy (NCBI): domain Bacteria; kingdom Bacillati; phylum Actinomycetota; class Actinomycetes; order Micrococcales; family Microbacteriaceae; genus Agromyces; species Agromyces sp. NPDC055658. Next base: position 8,322 of record NZ_JBSHHD010000015.1, read on the forward strand.
CGTGATCGCGGTCATCGTGGTGCCGCGAAACCGCCGCCCGACGGCGGGCATGGCGTGGCTGCTCGCGATCTTCTTCATCCCGTTCCTCGGGGTGCTGTTCTTCGTGCTCATCGGCAACCCGAAGCTGCCCAAGCATCGTCGTGAGAAGCAGGCGGAGGTCGACCGGTACATCCGCGAGTCGACGCACGGCGTCGAGCGGGTGAGCGACTCGCGTGCCTGGCCGAGCTGGTTCGAAGGGGTCGTGCGGCTCAACCGCAACCTCGGCTCGATGCCGCTCATCGGGCAGAACAGCGCGAGCCTCATCGGCGACTACCAGGGCTCGCTCGACGCGATGACGGCGGCGATCCGGAGCGCGAGGCGGTTCGTGCACGTCGAGTTCTACATCTTCGCGCTCGACGCGACGACGGCGCCGTTCTTCGACGCGCTCGGCGACGCGGTCGCCCGCGGCGTCGACGTCAAGGTCCTGCTCGACCACGTCGCCTCGGCCAGGGTCGCCGGCTACCGCAGGACGTTGAAGCGCCTCGACCGCATGGGCGTGCGCTGGCAGCTCATGCTGCCGGTGCAGCCGTTCAAGGGCAAGTACCAGCGGCCCGACCTGCGCAATCACCGCAAGATCCTGGTCGTCGACGGCGACGTCGGCTTCATGGGATCGCAGAACATCATCGACCGCAGCTACAACAAGCGCAGCAACCGGCGCCGCGGGCTCAAGTGGAAGGAGCTCGTCACCCGGGTCGAGGGCCCCATCGTCGCGGGCCTCGACGCGATCTTCGCGACCGACTGGTACCTCGAGACGGGGGAGGAGCCCGCTCGCGACCTCACCGACGCGCTCGAGCAGCCGGGCGAGGCGCAGGACCTCGACTGCCAGGTCGTGCCGAGCGGCCCCGGCTTCCGCAGCGAGAACAACCTCAAGCTCTTCCTCGCGCTGCTCTACGCGGCGAAGGAGAAGCTCATCATCACGAGCCCGTACTTCGTGCCGGACGAGTCGATGCTCTACGCCATCAGCGGCGCCACGCAGCGGGGCGTGCACGTCGAGCTCTTCGTCTCAGAGATCGGCGACCAGGCGCTCGTGTACCACGCGCAGCGCTCGTACTACGAGGCGCTGCTGCGCGCCGGCGTCAAGATCTACATGTACAAGGCGCCGTACATCCTGCACGCGAAGCACTTCACGATCGACGACGACGTCGCGGTCATCGGGTCGAGCAACATGGACATCCGGTCGTTCGAGCTCAACATGGAGGTGTCGCTGCTCGTGCGGGGCGCCTCGTTCGTGCGCGAGATGCGCGCGGTCGAAGACGGCTATCGGCACGACAGCCGCGAGCTCACGCTCGACGAATGGCTGCAGCAACCGCTGCGTTCGACGGTGCTCGACAACCTCGCCAGGCTGACCTCCGCCCTGCAATAGCCGGCAGCGGTCGGATGCGTCGGAGGGACGCCCACGGCGAGGCATCCACGATCGGGAGGTTCAGGACCGCGGCTTCAGCCTGACCGTCGGCAGGTCGGGTGCCGGCAGCGGGGCTCCCTCGTAGTCGACGTGGCCGAAGCGCCCGTCGGGGTTGTCGCGGCCGATCACCTCGGCCTGCCACTGGCGGCGGTACTCGACGATCTCGTCGTGGTCGCGGCCGATGAAGTTCCACCACATCACGAGCTCCTCGCCGAACGGCACGCCCCCGAGCAGCACGACCCGCACCGGGCCGTGGTCGGCGCGGAGGCGAACCCCCTCGTGCCCGACGGGCAGGTAGCCGAGCTCGCTCCGGTCGAGCACCGCCGAGTGGCCCGCGACGGCGAGCCCGTCGGCGTCGGCGCGCGTCTCGTCGACCTCGTCGTCGGTCGGCGCGATCGTGACGTGCACAGGGCCGACGTCGACGAGCACGCCGTGCTCGAACGCCGGGTCGAGCTCGATCCACGCCTCGCCGCCGGCCGCGATGTCGATCTGGGCGCCGACGATCGGGCTGAACAGCGTCACGCCGGCATCGTCGCCGATCGAGGGGAGGGAGCCGGCGAACACCCGGACGACGGCGTCGTCGACCTCGTGCGCCTCGACCTCGGCGTGCTCGAAGAACGGCGCCGTGTGACGGGAGGCGTCGGGCAGGGCGACCCAGAGCTGCACGCCGTGAAGTCGTGCGGTCGTCGCCGTCGAGACCTCGGAGTGCGAGATGCCGCGGCCGGCGGTCATGAGGTTCACCTGCCCGGGCCGCACGAGCTCTCGGCTGCCGGTTGAGTCGCGGTGCTCGATCTCGCCCTCGAACAGCCAGCTCACGGTCTGCAGCCCGGTGTGCGGGTGCGGGGGCACGACCATGCCGCCGGAGACGGCGACGTCGTCGGGGCCGTAGTGGTCGGCGAAGCACCAGGCGCCGATCGTCGTGCGGCCGCGCTGCGGCAGCGTGCGCCGCACGTTCATGGCCCGCGGGCCGCCGAGCGGCACGTCGCGGGATTCGAGGACCTGCACGGCCGGGCCCTGCCGCCCCTCGGGCGGGCAGAGCAGTTCGAGCGGATCCTTCTCGAGATTGCTCATGGCGCCAGCCTAATCCGCGCCGACGACGCGGCCGGGCGGGCTGAATCAGCGGCGGTCGACCGGATAGCATTGCCGCATGGCTACCTCCGTGCGTCTTCGTCGTGCCGGCCTCGCTGCCGCGGCCCTGGCTTCCGTGTTCCTGCTCGCGGCGTGCGCGCCGCCGAAGACGCCCGCCGAGAACTACTCGGGTGCCCCCGTGTCCGAGCACGAGGGCGAGGCGAGCGGTGAAGAGGGCGGCGACGGCACGGGTGAGCCGCAGGCCGGCTGGGTCGGCGAGGGCGGCCAGCTCTCGGTCACGCTGTGGGGCAGTTCGACGTGCCCGCCGGTGGGCGAGCGCATCAGCGTCGTCGAACCGGCCGCCACGGGCAACCGGGTCGCGATCGAGATGAAGCAGTACCCCGAGAACCAGATGTGCACCATGGACCTCGTGCCGCACACGACCGTCTTCTGGACCCCGATGGACGTGACGACGACGAAGCCGCTCGTCGTCGAGGTGCAGGACACCGAGATCACGGTTCCGATCAAGTAGCCGCGTACTGCACCCCGGTTCGCGGAACCCTCGTACCCCGAATCGGAAATCACCCCTGAACTGGGGTAAGACGTTCGGCATCGAACCCTGAAGTGAGGGGTCCTGCCGCACTAGCGTTGCGATCACGTGCGCCGTTCACCCGGGACGGCAACCCGACACGTGAGGACGTTCTTCGTGCCCAGAAGCAGACTGACGGCTGCTGCCGCCATCGCCGCATTGTTCGGCGCACTCCTGACTCCCGCCTTGCTCGCCGCACCGGCGTCGGCGGCCACGCTCGAACCCGGTGGTCTCCAGACCGGGTTCGAGATCGACGGCAACATGACGCTGGAGGGCTCGGATCCCGGTGACACCGACTGGGACAGCATCCTGGCGCCGCTCCCCGCGGAGGGGACGTCGGACTTCCTCGGGTCGGTCCCGTACACGACCGACCAGGGATTCTCGTCGACCGGTATCGTCTACGCGACGCGCGGATGGGACAACGGCGCCTCCGACATCGCGTGTACCGGCGTCGACCAGACGGGCTCGCCCGGGTCGCAGAAGCAGAACGACAACCCGTGGGCCCCGGCCCCGGCCAACGTCAACGCCAAGGACGACGCCTGCACCGGCGGTGCGGCGTACGAGGTCGTCACCGATGACCAGGGCGACGAGCACGTCGTGCTCTACATGTACTGGACGCGCCTGGACGGCTCGGGCGACATGAGCACCTTCCAGACGTTCGAGGGCCCAGAGGCCGGCCGCTGCGACGACTTCGCGGTGGAGTTCAACTACGACTCGGCGAACAACACGACCACCGCCGGAGCGCTGCGCTGGGTCGCGGCCGACGGCGACTGCACCGACCCCGACGGACCGGGCCTCTGGGTGCCGATCCAGCAGACCCTCGTGTTCGAGGCGGCGGTCGGAGCGCGCATGGAGGGCCCCGGGCCGCTGCCCGGCGAGGCGGGAACGTTCGGCGAGATCGCCGTGGACCTCTCGAGCGTCGGCCTCTTCGACGAGGAGTCGTGCGAGGGCTTCGCGACCGGCATCGGGTTCACGCGCACCGGCAACTCGGCGACCGCCGAGATCATCGACTTCTTCCAGCCGCAGAACCCGCTCGTGATCACGAACTGCGGTGCCCTGAGCGTCACGAAGCTCTCCGACCCGCAGGGCATCACCTCGACCGTCGACTTCGCCTACACGGTGGAGCGCGCGGGCGGGGGCGACATCTACCCCGACCAGACGGCGATCGACGAGACGCTGCGCATCGGCGAGACCGACGTGTGGCCCGACGTCTTCGCGGGCGAGGACTACACGCTCGGCGAGGTCATCCCCGACGGCGTGCCGTGGGAGCTGCTGTCGATGAGCTGCCAGATCGACGACCGCATCATCGAGCTCACCTCGCCCGACGACGTGTTCCCGGTCGAAGAGGGCAACGTGACCGCCTGCACGATCGTGAACACGACCTCGTGGGTCACCGTCGAGAAGCAGACGCTGCCCGACGCTTCGGCCCAGACGTTCGACTTCGACGTCGACGGCACTGCCGTGCAGCTGACCGACGGCCAGACGAGCGCGCCGGTCTACTTCGCGCCCGGCAGCGAGGTGCCCGTGACCGAGACCGTGCCCGAGGGCTGGAACCTCACCGACGTCACCTGCTCGCCGGAGGGAACGGATATCGCCGACGGCGAGACCGTGACCACCGTCGCGGGCGAGGGCACCCACTGCGTCTTCACGAACACGCAGAACGGCGAGATCCAGGTGCACAAGGTCGTCGACGGCACCGAGGGCGCCGTCTTCGAGTACACCGGCAGCTGGCTGGAGGACCCGTCGACGTTCACGATCGACGCGACCGACGGATCGGGCGACAGCGAGGTCTACTCGGTCGAGCCCGGCAGCTACGACCTCGCCGAGACCGCGCTCGAGGGCTACGACACGACGAACCTCGTCTGCGTCGACCCCGACCAGGGCACGATCGTCGACCTCGCCGACTTCTCGGCGGTGCTCGATGTCGACCCGGGTGAGCGCGTCGAGTGCACCTACACGAACACGCAGCGCGGCGAGATCCGCGTCGACAAGGAGACCATCCCCGGTGAGTGGGACCAGGACTTCGACTTCTCGCTGACCGGTGAAGGCACCGACGAGCAGTTCACGCTCAACGACGCCACCGACGACGAGGCGAACCCGTGGAGCTCGGGACTCATCGTGCCCGGCGACTACACGGTCGCCGAGACGCTGCCTGACGGCTGGGAGCTCGACTCGATCAGCTGCGGCACGCCCGAGGGCACGTCGACGGCCGTCGTCCTCGAGCCCGGCGCCGTCGTGACCTGCGTGTTCACGAACGAGGCGCTCCCGGGCTCGGTCACCGTGACCAAGAGCGTCGAGGGCGTCGCCGACGGCTTCGAGTGGGCGTTCGACCTCACGATCTCGCCGGTCCCCGGCGAGCAGCCCGGCACCCAGACGGTGAGCGGCGCCGGAAACGGCTCCGACAGCGTCACGTGGACCGATCTCGTGCCCGGCGACGACTACACGGTGTTCGAGACCTCGGTCGACGGCTGGAACATGGGCGCCATCACCTGCACCGGTGCCGAGGGCGCGCTCGAGGACGGCAACGGCGACGCACCCGGCTTCCAGTTCACCGCTGAGATCGACACCGAGATCGAATGCGCGCTGACGAACGAGGCCGTGCCCGGCCAGATCGAGGTCACGAAGTCCGCCGTCGGCGGCGACGGCACCTTCGACTTCGAGCTGACCCCGCTCGACGCCGAGGGCGCGCCTGCCGGCGAGCCCGTCGTCGAGAGCGTCACGACCGAGGGCGGCGAGGGCACCGCGGTGTTCGAGGGCGTCCTGCCCGGCGGCCGCTTCTCGCTCGCCGAGGCCGACCCGGGCGAAGGCTGGGTCGCGGGCGACCTCGTGTGCACGGTCGACCCGGTCGGCGAGGCCGGCCCGTCGCCGATCGACGCGAGCGACTTCACGGTGCAGCCGGGCGACCTGATCGCCTGCGACATCGAGAACGTCGCGCGCGGCCCGCTCGACATCGCCAAGACCGTCGACGGCCCGGCCGTCGACAACGGCGACGGCACGTGGGATGTCTCGTACACGATCACCGTGACGAGCCTGTCGGCGACGGACGAGTCGTACGACCTCACCGACGAGCTGAAGTTCGGCGACGGCATCACGCCGATCTCGGCCGAGATCACGGGCCCCGAGGGCATCGAGATCAACCCGGACTGGGATGGCATCGACGACATCGCGGTCACGACCGCGGTGCTGCCGGCCGGAGGTGAGCACGTCTACGCCGTCGAGGTGACCGCCGACGTCGCGTCGGATGTGACCTCCGACCAGGCCGACTGCGCGGTCGGCTCGGGCGACGAGGGCAGCGGCACGCTGAACTCGGCGACGATCGAGTTCTGGAACGGTTCGGCGTCGAGCGAGGACTGCGCGCCGGTCACGCCCGAGCAGCCGCCGCTGCCGTCGACGGGCGCGAGCCTGACGGCCGGCTGGGTCGGCCTCGCGGTGATCGCCGCGGGTGGCCTGCTGCTCTTCATGCGCCGCCGCCGTACGGTGAAGGCGTAACGCCGGGCGACCGATCGACGGGCCGTCGGGGCAGGATCTGATTTCCTGGCCCGGCGGCCCGTCGTCGTTCAGCGCGGGCGCACGACCAGCAGGTCGCCGACCTCGCACTCGAGCGCTTCGCAGATCGCCTGCAGCGTCGAGAACCGGATGGCTCTGGCGCGATCGTTCTTCAGCACGCTGAGGTTCACGATCGAGACCCCGACGAGCTCGCTGAGCCTCGTCAGCGTCATGCCCCTCGCCTCGAGCAGCTCATCGAGCCGGCAGTGCACGTCGGAGGCCTCGTCGGGTTCGGCGGGGGCCATCAGACGAGGCCCTCGGCGTCGCGCTGCAGCCGCTCGCCGACCTGGAATGCGGCCCCGACGACGGCGAGCACGAGCACCGCGAAGAACGGCACCCAGCTGATCGAGAAGGTGATGCCGTCGTAGGTGTACTCGCTGACGGCCGAGAGGGCCCCGTTCACCGACATGGTCTGGAAGAGCGACCCGAGCACCCATCCGGCCGTGATCGCGGCCGAGCCCCACCAGATGATGCGCGTGTTCGCGCGCGTGAACGCCCGCCCCCTGGCGAGGTTCCAGCAGAGCAGGGCGAGCAGCACGACCCCGGCGGTGACCGCGAGCGCGACGACGATCGGCTCGGCGACGAGGGCGAACTGCGTCGCGGCGGCCGGTTGCGGCACCGTCACGACCGCCTGTTCGACGTCGACCTCGATCGGGGCGCCGTCGGGGCCGATGGGCAGCGTGGCCGCCTCGCCGATGAACGGGACGAGGACGGGGACGTCGCGGCCGGGCACCACTTCGACGAGGCGCGCGACCGCCTGCCACACGGTGGTGACGATCGCCACCGCCGCGATGGCGATGGTCAGGAACATGCCGGCCTGGTCGCTCCGGCTGAGTCGGGTGTCGGCGATGAGGGACATTCGCAGCTCCGTATCGAAAATCATTAACATCGAATATCGATAACAATGACCCATCCGCGGTCTCGCGTCAACCACTGCATCGCGATGCGCCCACGGCGAACACCGGCCCACGAGGCATCCCGAGTGTTTACGCTCGATGTAACGACGTCCCCTGCCCAGTGGGGCCGTGAGGAGTAGAGCATGTTCGAGAGATTCACCGACCGAGCCCGTCGTGTCGTCGTCCTGGCCCAAGAAGAGGCCAAGATGCTCAACCACAACTACATCGGCACCGAGCACATCCTGCTCGGGCTCATCCATGAGGGTGAAGGCGTCGCCGCCAAGGCGCTCGAATCGCTCGGCATCTCGCTCGACGCGGTGCGCGAGCAGGTGCAGGACATCATCGGCCAGGGCCAGCAGCAGCCGACGGGGCACATCCCGTTCACGCCGCGCGCCAAGAAGGTGCTCGAGCTCTCGCTCCGCGAGGCGCTGCAGCTGGGCCACAACTACATCGGCACCGAGCACATCCTCCTCGGCCTGATCCGCGAGGGCGAGGGCGTCGCCGCCCAGGTGCTCGTCAAGCTCGGCGCCGACCTCAACCGCGTGCGCCAGCAGGTCATCCAGCTGCTCTCGGGCTACCAGGGCAAGGAACAGGTGCAGGTCGGCGCGAACGAGCAGCAGACCCCGCAGGGCGGCTCGCAGATCCTCGACCAGTTCGGCCGCAACCTCACGCAGGCCGCTCGCGAGTCGAAGCTCGACCCGGTGATCGGCCGTGAGAAGGAGATCGAGCGGGTCATGCAGATCCTCTCGCGCCGCTCCAAGAACAACCCCGTGCTCATCGGCGAGCCCGGCGTCGGCAAGACCGCCGTCGTCGAGGGCCTCGCGCAGGCGATCGTCAAGGGCGAGGTGCCCGAGACGCTGAAGGACAAGCAGCTCTACTCGCTCGACCTCGGCTCGCTCATCGCCGGTTCCCGCTACCGCGGCGACTTCGAAGAGCGCCTGAAGAAGGTCACCAAAGAGATCCGCACTCGCGGCGACATCATCGTCTTCATCGACGAGATCCACACCCTCGTGGGTGCCGGCGCCGCCGAGGGCGCGATCGACGCCGCGTCGATCCTGAAGCCGCTGCTCGCCCGCGGCGAGCTGCAGACGATCGGTGCGACCACGCTCGACGAGTACCGCAAGCACTTCGAGAAGGACGCCGCGCTCGAGCGCCGGTTCCAGCCGATCCAGGTCGCCGAGCCGAGCCTGCCCCACGCGATCAACATCCTCAAGGGCCTGCGCGACCGCTACGAGGCGCACCACAAGGTGTCGATCACCGACGGCGCCATCGTCGCCGCGGCGAACCTCGCCGACCGCTACATCAGCGACCGCTTCCTGCCCGACAAGGCGATCGACCTGATCGACGAGGCCGGCGCGCGCCTGCGCCTGTCGATCCTGTCGTCGCCGCCCGAGCTGCGCGAGTTCGACGAGAAGATCGCCGTGGTCCGCGCCGCGAAGGAGACGGCGATCGAGGAGCAGGACTTCGAGAAGGCCGCGTCGCTGCGCGACGAGGAGAAGAACCTGCTCGGCGAGCGTCTGCGCCTCGAGAAGCAGTGGAAGTCGGGCGACGTCAAGACCACCGCGGTCGTCGACGAGGGCCTGATCGCCGAGGTGCTCGCCCAGGCCACCGGCATCCCCGTCTTCAAGCTCACCGAAGAGGAGTCGAGCCGGCTCGTCTTCATGGAGAAGGCGCTGCACGAGCGCGTCATCGGCCAGGAGGAGGCGATCTCCGCCCTCTCGAAGACGATCCGGCGCACCCGTGCGGGCCTGAAGGACCCGAAGCGCCCCTCGGGCTCGTTCATCTTCGCCGGCCCCACGGGCGTCGGCAAGACCGAGCTCGCGAAGGCGCTCGCCGAGTTCCTCTTCGACGACGAGGCCGCGATGATCTCGCTCGACATGTCGGAGTACGGCGAGAAGCACACCGTCTCGCGGCTCTTCGGCGCCCCTCCCGGGTTCGTCGGCTTCGAAGAGGGCGGCCAGCTCACCGAGAAGGTCCGCCGCAAGCCGTTCAGCGTCGTGCTCTTCGACGAGATCGAGAAGGCGCACCCCGACATCTTCAACTCGCTCCTGCAGATCCTCGAGGAGGGTCGTCTGACCGACGGTCAGGGTCGCGTCGTCGACTTCAAGAACACCGTCATCATCATGACGACGAACCTCGGCACGAAGGACATCTCGGGCGGGCCGGTCGGCTTCCAGCTCGAGGGCGACACCCGCACCGGGTACGACCTCATGCGCGGCAAGGTCAACGAAGAGCTCAAGAAGCACTTCAAGCCCGAGTTCCTCAACCGCGTCGATGAGATCATCGTGTTCCCGCAGCTCTCGAAGCCCGAGCTGCTGCAGATCGTCGACCTCTTCCTCAAGCGCCTCAGCGAGCGCCTGCTCGACCGCGACATGACGATCGAGCTCACGCAGGCGGCGAAGGAGCGGCTCATCGAGGTCGGGTTCGACCCGGCGCTCGGCGCCCGCCCGCTGCGCCGTGCCGTGCAGCGCGAGGTCGAAGACCGGCTGAGCGAGAAGATCCTGCACGGCGAGCTCAACGCGGGCGACCACGTGCACGTCGACTTCCAGAACGGCGAGTTCGTCTTCACGACGTCGCAGCGGGCGCTGCCGGCGAACGTCGGCGTGAACGCGAACGCCGCCCTCGGCACCGGCACGGCCACGCCCGACCTCGCGGCCGCATCGGGCGAGTAGCGCACACGATACGAGGGGGCGGATGCTGCGGCATCCGCCCCTTCGTCGTGTCCGCCCGCCGTCGTCATCGTCACCCACGCGGCAATACGATGGGCGGATGACGACCGAGTTCCACGTGCGCCGTGCGCGCACGAGCGATGTGCCGAAGATCATCGACGTCGTGGAGCCGTTCGTCACCCGACGCATCCTGCTCGGCAAGGAGCGGGTCGACCTCTACGGAGCCATCCAGGAGTTCCGCGTCGCGGAGACGGCCGACGGGCGGATCATCGGGGCCGGGGCGCTGCACGTCATGTGGGAGGACCTCGGCGAGGTGCGCACGCTCGCGGTGGGCGAGGACTGGCTCGGCCGGGGGGTCGGCCACGCACTGCTCGACGCGCTCGAGGCCGACGCCCGCGAGCTCGGCCTCTCACGGCTGTTCTGCCTCACGTTCGAGGTCGAGTTCTTCGGGCGGCACGGCTTCATGGACATGGGCGCCGAGACCGTCGACCCCGAGGTCTACGCCGAGCTCGTGCGCTCGCACGACGAGGGCGTCGCCGAGTTCCTCGACCTCGCCCGCGTCAAGCAGAACACGCTCGGCAACACCCGCATGCTGAAACGACTCTGAACCGTCCTCCGGGAGCTTGTCGAAACCCGCCGACCGGGTGCGTCGGGGTGGGCGCCGCTCGGTCGTACCCTGTGACCATGTCGACGAACCCTCCGGCCGGACGCCCGTCACCTCAGGTGTACCGGCGCCGTCGGGTCGTCGTGCTGCTGGTGCTGCTCGCGGTCGTCGCCGCGATCGTGCTCATCATCGTGCGGCCGGGAGCGAGCCAGGGCGAAGAGCCCTCGACCGGCGACGGCAAGCCGGCCGCGACGGACGCCACGAAGACGAGCGACCCCGAGTCGACGACGATTCCGACCGAGCCCACCGCGGCCGACGGCGACCCCTGCGCACCCGAGCAGATCGTGGTCGAGCCGATCACCGACAAGTCGTCGTACGAGGCCGGCCAGCAGCCGCAGCTCTCGGTGACGATCGAGAACACCGGCAAGAACGTGTGCGTGCTGAACGCCGGCACGAAGGCCCAGGTCTTCACGATCACGAGCGGCGACGACGTCTACTGGATGTCGACCGACTGCCAGGTCGACGCGATCGACGCCGAGGTGTCGCTGCAGCCGGGCAAGCCGATCTCGTCGAGCTCGCCGATCGCCTGGGACCGCACGCGTTCGAGCAAGGACACCTGCGAGGGGCCCCGTGAGTCGGTCCCGGCCGGCGGCGCCTCGTACTACCTGGCGGTGTCGATCGACGGCTTCGACTCGGCCGAGAAGAAGCAGTTCCTGCTCTACTGACGGTGTCGCTCGAGGTCGCCGCTCCCGCCGGGCCGGCACTGACCCTCGAACTGGGCGTACCCCGAACGGAGCGAACCGGGGGACACTCGGGTGCAGGGATGGTCGAGGACCTGGCAGGGCGAGATCACCCGGGGGTCGCACTCGTGGTTCGATCCGACGGATACCCGACCGTCGCCCGCGAGTGCGGCCCCGTTCCCGGCGGACTCCCCGGCACGGCGGCCCGGCTACGCTGGAAGGCATGGCAGGCAAGGCGAAGAAGAAGGCGAAGCCGCCGGTCGAGTTCCGCTCGCAGGCGCTCGCCGAGGCGCTCGAACGGCAGGACATGGCGGCCGTCGCCCTCGCACTGCGCAACGGCAACACGGTCGTGCCGCTCATCAAGCCGGGTCCGCGCGACAGGCCGCTCGACGGCGGCGAGGTGTGGACGTACCGCGACCCGAACACCGGTGAGGTCGCGCTGCTGCTCTTCAGCGACGCGGTGAACAAGCCGGCGAACCTGCCGCCCGCGGTCGGCCTGCACAGCCCCGCCTGGCTGCGCGGGTTCCTCAAGCGCCACGAGTCGACGATCACGACGGTGTTCCTCGACATCGCCGGGCCGCATCCCATGCAGGCATCGCCCGCCGAGCTGCTGCGCGCACTCGAGGTCTGACGCGGCTTCTCGAAGTTGCAGGATGAGCGGGTCGGTGGCCCCGTATGCACGGGTGCCCGCCGAATAGTCCTGCAACTCCTTGCGGGGAGCCCCGGCCTCCGGCACGCTGCGTGCCCCGGAGATCCGAGTGGCTCGAAGTTGCAGGATGAGCGGGCCGGCGGCCCCGTCTGCACGGGTGCCCGCCGAATAGTCCTGCAACTCCGAGCAGGAGCACCCCGCATCCGGGATGGTGCCGACCGACCGACCGACCGACCGACCGACCGCGCGCCGGCCGAGTCGGGTGAGACCCGGCGAACTCCCGGTGCCGACGACGCGTCAGAACGCCGCGTCGAGCTCGCGCTGGCGGGAGTCGGTCGACGCGAGCATCGCCCGGGCGACGGCGGCGCGAACGCTGCCGGCCTCGACGTCGAGGATCGTCGTGTAGCCCAGACGGCGAGCCTCGGCGGTGCGCTGCTTCGCGGCGGTCACCGGCCGCACCTCGCCGGCGAGGCTGATCTCGCCGAAGGCGGCCAGCTCGTGCGGCACCGCGGCGTCGCGCATGGCCGAGGCGATGGCGACGGCGATCGCGAGGTCGGCACCCGGCTCGGCGAGCCGCACGCCGCCGACCGTCGACACGTACACGTCGTGCTCGCCGAGTGCCTTGAGCCCGGCGCGCCGCTCGAGCACCGCGATGATCATCGCCACGCGTGACGGGTCGACGCCGTTGACGACGCGACGCGGCTGCGGGGCCTTCGTCGCGACGACGAGCGCCTGCACCTCGACGGGCAGCGCGCGGCGGCCCTCGAGCGCGACCGTCACGCACGTGCCGCTCACCTCGCGTCGCCCGGTCGAGCGGAACAGCCCCGACGGGTCGGGCACCTCGGCGATGCCCTCGCCCGTCATCTCGAAGCAGCCGACCTCATCGGTGGGACCGAACCGGTTCTTGAGCGCGCGCACGAAGCGCAGCGCCGTCTGCCGGTCGCCTTCGAACTGGCAGACGACGTCGACGAGGTGCTCGAGCAGGCGCGGCCCCGCGATCGAGCCGTCTTTCGTGACATGGCCGACGAGCAGCAGCGGCAGTTGCCGCTCTTTCGCGACCCGGATGAGCGTGGAGGCGACCTCGCGGACCTGGCTCGGCTGCCCCGGCAGGCCGTCGGAGAGCGACGACGAGACGGTCTGCACCGAGTCGACGATGAGGAGCTCGGGCGAGGTCGCATCGATCTGGCCGAGGATCGTCGCCAGGTCGGTCTCGGCGGCGAGGTAGAGCTCGCCGTGCAGCGCACCGGTGCGACCCGCCCGCAGGCGGACCTGGGCCGTCGACTCTTCGGCGGTCACGTAGAGCACCCGGCGGCCGGTGGCCGCGACCCGGGCGGCGACCTCGAGCAGCAGGGTCGACTTGCCGACGCCGGGCTCGCCCGAGAGCAGGATGGCCGCCCCTGCGACGATGCCCCCGCCGAGCACGCGGTCGAACTCGCCGATGCCGCTCGGCCGGTGCGCCGCGTCGGTGGTCTCGACCTCGACGATGGGCCGGGCCGAGCGCGCCTCGCCGACCTTCACGGCCTGCAGCCCGCGCACGATGCCGGTCTGTTCGGCCGCGTCGACGACGGTGCCCCACTGCTGGCACTCGACGCAGCGGCCGACCCACTTGACGGTGGTCCACCCGCACTCGGTGCAGCGGAAGGAGGAGGTGGGGCGGGCCATGCCCAGAGACTACCCGTGGCCGCCGACACCACCCGTGCGAACGGCCGCCGCAGCGAAGGGCCGACGCAGCAGGCCGACGCAGCAGGCCGCCCGCCGCGGATCGCCGCCGCGGCGGGCCGCGCACCTCCCGATCGGGGGAGTCGCGGCTCGTCGCCCGCGGGCGTACCGTCGAGACATGCGAGCCGACGTCGACGTGCTCGTGATCGGTGCGGGCCAGGCGGGCCTCGCGATGAGCCACGAACTCACCGCCGAGGGCGTGGAGCACGTCGTGCTCGACAGCGAGACGGTCGGCAGCACGTGGGCCGATCGGTGGGACTCGTTCCACCTCGTGACCCCGAACCACTTCATCCGGCTGCCGGGCGGCGAGTACCACGGGCCGTACGGCTCGGGCTACCTGTCGCGCGACGAGGTCATCGCGCACCTGCAGCGGTACGCCGCCTCGTTCGACGCGCCCGTCGAGGAGCATCGCCCGGTGACCGCGCTCCGCCTCGACGGCGACGACGCCTTGGTCGCCGACACCCCGGCCGGAGGCATCCGCGCCCGCCGTGTCGTCGTCGCGACCGGCGCCTACCAGCACGAGCGGCGCCCGGCGTGGGCGCAGGAGCTCGCGCATCGGATGCCCGTGCTCGGCTCGACGGACTACCGGTCGCCCGACGACGTGCCCGACGACCTGCCCGACGGCGTCGTGCTCGTCGTCGGCGGCGGGCAGAGTGCGGCGCAGCTGGCCGACGAGCTCTTCGCCGCCGGCCGGGAGGTCGTGATGGCGGCGGGATCCGCCCCGGCGATCCCGCGGAGGGTCGCCGGCCGCGACGGCATCGACTGGCTCGAGGCGGCCGGCTTCTTCGAGCAGACGCTCGCCGACCAGCCCTCGGTCGCCGTGCGGGTCGCTGCGAATCCGCTCGTGACCGGCAACCACGGCGGTCAGGACCTCAACCTGCGCACGCTCGCCGACGAGGGCGTGCACCTCTGCGGCCGCGTGCTCGGCATCGACGGCGATCGGCTCGTCGTGGCCGACGACCTCGCCGCCTCCGTCGCGAAGGGCGACGAGGCCTATCGCCAGGTCTGGCAGGCGGCCACTGCGATCTCGGCCGGGTGGGGCCTGCCCGGCCCGGAGGAGCTGCCCGCCGATCCGCCTGCTCCCGTGGCGGTCGCGCCGCCACGGCTGGCCAGGGTCGCCGCAGTGATCGTCGCGTGCGGCTACCGACCCGACTACGGCTGGATCGAGCTCGACGGCGTCACCGACGAACACGGGTTCCCGGTGCAGGAGGGCGGGCGCAGCCCTCGCTTGTCCCGGCTGTGGTTCATCGGCGTGCCATGGATGACGACCCGCCGGTCGCCGCTGCTCATGGGCGTCGGTGCGGACGCGACCGCGATCGCCCGCGCGATCGCCGCGGCGTGAGGCGCCCTCGTTTTGGTACTGGGCCCGTCGTCGTCTACTATCGATCCCGGTGACGTGTCCGAGCGGCCGAAGGTGCAACTCTCGAAAAGTTGTGTAGGGTAACCCCCTACCGTGGGTTCAAATCCCACCGTCACCGCCACCGAACCCCGCGATCGCAAGGTCGCGGGGTTCGTCGTTTCAGCGTGAGTCGTGAACGCGGGAGGCGCGGATGCTCGAACCGGTCGAACTCGACGGCGGGGTCGTGATGCGCCTGCTCGCACCCGGCGACGGCCCCGCGCTCGCCGCGGCCTACGAGCGCAATCGTGAGCACCTCGCACCGTGGGAGCCCCTGCGCACCCCCGAGTTCTTCACGACGTCATGGCATGAACGGGATGTCGCGGGCGCGGTGCTCCGGCTCGAGGCGGGCGCCCTCATTCCCCTCGTCCTCGCCGCAGGCGACGAGGGCGCAGAGATCGTCGGCCGCGTGAACCTCTCCGACCTCGTGCGCGGCGTCTTCCAGAACGCCCACCTCGGGTACTGGGTCGACGGCCGGCTCACCGGACAGGGCCTTGCGACGACCGCAGTCGGCATCGCGCTGCACCACGCTCGCGCGGCCGGCCTGCACCGGGTGCAGGCCGGCACCCTCGTGCACAACCTCGCCTCGCAGCGGGTGCTCGAGCGCAACGGCTTCGAGCGGTTCGGGCTCGCCCGGCGCTACCTCCGCATCGCGGGCGAGTGGCAGGACCACGTGCTGTTCGAGCGGCTGCTCGAGGACTGAGCAGGCGACGGCCGAGCGCGCTCACCACCCGCTGCGCGTCGGCGTGTGCCCCTCCCGGGCCTCCTCCGGCATCGGCATCTCGAGGCGCAGGCCGAGCAGGCGAACGGCCCGTCCGGGCTCGATGCGGTCGCCGGCGAGCGCCTCGACGCTCGCGAGGGCGACGTCGCGATCGCCGGTCGTCGCGATCCTGCGTTGGTGCGTCGTCGTGATGAACGGGGCGTACCGCACCTTCAGGGTGACGCCGATGACGGGTCGTCCCTCGGCGACGATGTCGGCCCACACCTGCTCGAAGAGCGCGTGCAGGGCCGCGTCGACCTCGGCCGGGTCGGTGAGGTCGCGCTGGTAGGTCGTCTCGCGACTGTGCCCGCGGGCCACCCATGGCGTGTCGTCGACGACGCGGGAGCCCTCCCCGCGCCCGAGCTCGCCGTACCAGGGCCCCATCCGCGGGCCGAACTCGGCGGCGAGCACCTCGGGGTCGGCAGCGGCGAGCTCGGCCACCGTCGTGATGCCGTGCCCGGCGAGCCGACGCGAGATCTTGGCGCCCACGCCCCAGAGGTCCCGCGTGGGGCGCTGCCCCATGACCTCGAGCCAGTTGTCGGCCGTCAGCCGGAACACCCCGCGCGGCTTGCCGAACCCGGTCGCGACCTTCGCCCGCACGAGCGTGTCGCCGATGCCGACGCTGCAGTGCAGGGCCGTGCGGTCGAGCACCGCCTGCTGCAGGCGGCGTGCGTAGGCCTCGGGGTCGTCGAGCTCGACGCCGACGAATGCCTCGTCCCAGCCGAGCACCTGCACGGTGGCGCCCGGCTGCGACCGGAGCGTCGACATCACCTCGTCGGAGGCGGCGAGGTACGCCTCGGCGTCGACCGGCAGGATGACGGCATCCGGAACCTTGCGCGCGGCGATGCGCAGCGGCATCCCCGACCCGACGCCGTACTCGCGCGCCTCGTACGAGGCGGTCGACACCACCGCGCGCTCGGTCGGGTCGCCGCGCCCGCCCACGATCACCGGCCGCCCGGCGAGTTCGGGGCGGCGCAGGACCTCGACCGCTGCGATGAACTGGTCGAGGTCGACGTGCAGCACCCACGGGCGCACGGGCCGGGTCACCCCGCCAGTCTGCCGCCTCGCAGCCGCCGGGTGTTAGCGTTGATCGCGTCCCGCCCACGTCGGAGGGCGGGCACGATCGATGAGGGGAGCGCCGCCGTGATCGAGCTGATCGCCGAGCTCTTCCGCTACCTCCAGGCCTCGCTCGAGCTCGCGCTCGCGTCGAACGCGACGCTCGCGGTGCTGCTCGTGGGCGTCGTCGGTGCCGCCGCGCTCGCGGTGGTCGTGCTCGCGGTCCGGGCGCTGCCCGCGCTCGTCGCGGCGGACGCCTCGGGGGCCGCTCGACGCCTGCGGCAGACCGCCGATCCGGGTGCGCTGCTCTCGCAGAGCGACCCCGACGCCCCAGGACGAGCACGGCCGAGGGCACCGGGCCGCGGCCTCGCGGCCGCGTAGCGCGCGACGATCGAACGCCCGCCGACCGCGGGCGGGCCTGCCGACGGCGACCCGCCGACGGTCGGCGACCCCACCGGCGGCGACCCGCCGTGGGCGGACGACCGGACGGATGACTCGTCGACCGGTGGCACGACGTCGCAGCGTCCGCGCGGCCAGACGGAACCCAGTTTCCTCGACCGCGAACGGATCACACCTTGGACCTCTACAGCTTTCCTCCCATCGCCGCGCTCCTCGACGGAGCGCACGACCTCCTCATCGGCCTGGCCGACCTGCTCGAGCCGCTGATCGGCGTCGCGAGCGCGGCGGCGGCGATCGTCCTCGTCACGCTGCTCGTGCGTGCGGCGCTCATCCCCGTCGGCGTCTCGCAGGCGAAGGCCGAGCAGGGCCGGGCCCGGCTCGCGCCGAAGCTCGCCGCCCTGCAGCGCCGGTTCGCGAAGCAGCCCGAGCGACTCCAGCGCGAGATGATGGCGCTCTACCGCGACGAGGGCACGTCGCCCCTCGCGGGCTGCCTGCCCATGCTGGCGCAGGCACCCGTCGTGGGCGTGATCTACGCCCTGTTCGTGCTGCAGGCGATCGCCGGTCACCCGAACGCGCTGCTGCAGCACACGCTGGCGGGCGTGCCCCTCGGCTCGAGCCTCGCGGGGATGCTCACGGTCGGCACGCTCACCCCGTCGGCGCTCGCCGTGTTCGCGATCGTCGTCGTCTCGATCGCCCTCGTCGGCGAGACGACACGGCGGGTGTTCCGCGCACCGGTGTCGACGGCGCCGCCGGCCGGGCGCGTCCCCGGCGAGGCATCCGCGTCACCGCTCGCGAACCCCGCCGCCGTGCGGATGCTCGGCCTGCTGCAGTACGCGACCGCCGTGGTCGCGATGTTCGTTCCGCTCGCGGCCGCGCTCTACCTGCTCGTCACCGTCGCGTGGACGCTCGGGCAGCGCATGGTGCTCCGGCGCGCGTATCCGCTGCCCGAGCCGGCGTGACCGCACCGATACCGTGTCGGCGCCGCGCCGCACAAGCCCTTGCCGCGCGTCGCCCGCGGTGGTTCGGTTGAGGCATCCGAATCGAAGGAGCTGCCATGAGTTTCCTCGCTTTCCTGGTGCTCGGCCTCATCGCCGGCGCCATCGCCAAGCTGATCCTGCCCGGCAAGCAGGGCGGCGGCTGGTTCGTCACGCTGCTGCTCGGCGTCGTCGGCGCCCTGCTGGGAGGCTGGCTGGGCAGCCTCATCCTCAACCGCCCCCTGACGGAGTTCTGGGATCTCGGCACGTGGCTGCTCGCCATCGCCGGGTCGATCGTCGTGCTGCTGATCTGGGGCCTCATCACCCGGGGCAACAGCAAGAGCACCGCCTGACGAGGCGCGGGCCGGTCGCCGACCGGCCCGGTCACCGGGTCGACGAGGTGGATGCCTCCAGCGGCATGCGTCTCGTCGGCCCGGTCGGTCAGCGCGCGTCGGCGAGCTCGACGAAGCGCGCCAGCAGGCGCTGCGGTTCGGTCACGGATGCCTCGGCGAGGCGCCGCGAGACCTCGCGCAGTTCGCTCGCCGGGAAGTAGCCGTGGTGCCGGTACACCTGCGCCCGCGCGATGAAGTCGTCGGTCGTGACCTCGGGGTGGAACTGGGTCGCGTACACGCTCGGGCCCACCCGGTAGATCTGCACCGGGCAGCCCGCCGACGACGCGAGGAGGACCGCGTCGGCCGGCAGGAGCTCGGTCGACTCCTTGTGGCCGACGAGCGCGTCGAAGCGGCCGGGCAGCGTACCGACGAGCGGGTCGGCCACGCCGTCGGCGGTGAGCGCGATCTCGACGGCGGCGGCGTTCTCGCCGTACCGGGTGCCGACGCGTCCGCCGAGCACGCGGGTCAGCACGCCGATGCCGTAGCAGGTGAACATCACGGGGAACCCGATGTCGAGGGCGCGCTCCGCCAGGGCGGCGAGCTCCGCCTCGACCCGCTGCTGGACGGGATGCTTGTGCTCCTCGGGGGTCGTCACGTTGTACGGGCTGCCGCCGACGACGATGCCCGCGAACGCGTCGAGGCGCACCTCGCCGAGCGGTTCGACGTCGAGGCGGTGGTGCTCGAGCCGGCCGGCATCGAGGCGCATCGCACGGCGCACCGACTCGTACTCGGGCCCGACGGCCTCGACCTCGGGGCGGGCGGAGAGGAAGAGGAACGGCTTCGGCGCGGTCATCGGCCACGCCGCCGATGCCGCTGCTTGGCCCCCTGACCGGTGCGCGGTGCGGCCCGCCCGGACGCGGCCTTGCCGCCCTTCGCTCCGCCGGCCTTTCCGCCCCTGCCGTCGGCGGCGCGCCGCTCGGCGGCCGCGAGCTTGGCCGCCTTCGCCGGCTTCATCGTCGGCGCCTCGTCGCCCCGCGAGCTGCGCACGCCGCGTCCGCGCACGACGCCGACGAACTCCTGGATGTCGTCGTCGTCGCGTTCGACCCGCCAGACGAGGGCGATGCGGGTGGAGGTGCCGTCGGAGAGCGGGATCGCCACGACGTCGCGCCGGTGGTGGAGCCTCGCGATCGAGTGCGGCACGATCGCATAGCCGGTACCGGCGGCGACGAGTTCGAGGGTCGTGGCGGGGTCGGTCTGCACCGGGGCGACCGGCTCGCCGCCGAGGTCGGCGAGCGACAGCTCCGCCTCCTCGGCGAAGGCGTGGTCCTTCGGGAGCACCACGACCGCGAGCTCCTCCCAGAGCGGGATGAGGTGCAAGCCGTCGGCATCGACCGGCAGCCGGACGAATGCGAGGTCGACCTCGCCCGAGCGCAGCCGGTCGAGCTGCACGGACTCGTCGACCCTGGCGGCCTCGAGGGGCAGGTCGGCACGTCGCTCGCCCCAGGCTCGCAGCCACTTCGACGGGGAGACGCCCGCGACGTAGTCGAGTCGCAACGCCATGTCGCCCCCTGTTCGCCGTCGTGCCGGCACGCGTCGTCCCGCGTGCCGGTGCCTCTCAGGCTACCGTCGGCTACGGTTGCAGGGTGAGCGAGAACGAGTCGCCGGCCGCCGAGCCGCGCGAGAAGCAGCCCCGGGCCAAGAAGTCGCAGACCATGAAGGCCGAGACCGCGGCGAAGAAGCTCGGCATCCTGCTCTCCGCCGCGCCCGAGGAGTTCCGCGACCACGCGATCACCCGCGACGAGGTCGACGCGTTGCAGGCCGACCCGCCCGAGTGGCTCGCGACGCTGCGCCGAGAGGGACCGCACCCGCGTCAGGTCGTCGCCGCGAAGCTCGGCGTCTCGAACTCCGGCCTCGCACGCGCGGGCGTCAGCGACGCGCTCACGACGGCCGAGATCAAGGCCCTCCTCGCGGCACCGCCGCAATGGCTCGTCGAGGAGCGCGCGACCCAGGCCGCCGTGCGCGCCGAGAAGCAGCGCGTCGCCGAGCGCGACCGCGAGCGGGCGGCGCGTTCGGCGGAGTAGTTCACGCGGCGTAGCGGTCGCGCAGGAAGCCGGTGAGGTCCGCGAGCTCCGCCTCGGAGACGGAGTGACCGAGGCCCTCGTAGATGCGTGCGTCGACGGTCGCGTGCCCGGGCAGCCAGTCCTGCGTCCGGGCGACGGACGCCGCGGGGATGACCTCGTCGAGGGTGCCGCGACCCCAGAAGACCGGCGGCCGCACCGTCGCGAGCCGGGCGTCGCCGTCGCGCTCGCCGGGCATCGCGAAGCCGGCCAGGATGGCCGCGAACTCGAAGCGCTCGGGTGCGAGGCGCAGGAGCTCGAGGCACAGCGCGCCACCCTGCGAGAAGCCGACGAGACCGACCGGCGTGCCGGGCGCGGCGCGATCGACCCACGCGAGCACCGCTTCGGCGGCTGCCTGCGACTCGGCCTGCTTCGCGGGGGAGTCGTCGTCGATGCGGCCGCGCTCGTCGAAGACCTCGAACCACGCGTAGCCGTACCCTGCGTCGAGCGGCGCGCGCAGCGAGGCGATGACCGGCTGCAGCGGCAGGTACGGCGCGAGGCCGAACAGGTCGCCCTCGTTCGAGTTGTAGCCGTGGAGCAGCACCAGCAGCGGCCGATCGGCGCGGTCGTCGCCGGCGGCCGACCAGAGCACGGCATCGTCGTCGATGATCATCGCCCCTCCTCCGGGGAATCGGTCGCGTCGGCGTCGCCCGGCGTCACGTCCGCGACCGCCTGCACCGCCTGGTCGGCCTCGGAGACGATCGCGGCGAGGGCGCGTTCGGCCTCGTCGGGCCGGCCCTCGGTGATGGCGAACGCGACCTCCTGGTGGAGGCGGAGCGCCGTCGGGTTCGCCTCGTGCGGCATGAGCGCGTGCTGCGTGCGCCCGCGCAGCACCTCGCCCACGACCGGACCGAGGGCGGCGAGGAACGGGTTGCCCGAGGCATCCAGCACCGCGGCGTGGAACGCGACGTCGTGCTCGAGGTAGGGCGCCTCGTCGGCCTCGCGCGCCCGCTCGGTCATGCCCGTGACGGCGGCGATGAGCGCGGTGCGCTGCGCGGGCGCGGCGTGCTCGGCGGCGAGTCGCGCCGCGAGCGGTTCGACCGCGCTGCGCAGCTGGCTGAGCGCATGCAGGGTCTCGATCCGGTCGGGGCCCGCGAGCCGCCACCTGATGAGCCGGGTGGAGTACGGGTTCCAGCGCTCGGGCGGCAGGATCTCGACGCCGGCGCGCCGGCGCACCTCCACGAGGCCCATCGACTCGAGCACGCGCACCACCTCGCGCAGCGCCGAGCGGGAGGCGCCGAAGCGCTCGGCGATGTCGGTCGTCAGGATGCGCGCGCCGGGGGCGAGCCGGCCGGAGACGATGTCCGCGCCCAGCGACTCGATCACCCGCTCGTGCAGGGCGGACGAACCGTTCGGCGAAGCATCCATCCACTGATTATCGCCGAGGCGTCGCTCGAGTGAAATGCCCGGCGTTATAAGGCGTGCCTTGAAATATGCCCTACATATATGTAGAGTCACCTCACCCAGTCCGCCAGACCGAGAAGTTCAGGCCAATGTCCACCGTGCTCTCCACCGCTGCAGCGCTCGTCTCCGCCGCCGATCCCGTCGTCCCGACCACCACGGCGCCCGAATGGCAGCTCATCACCGCCGCACTCGTCGGCATCGCCGTCATCGTCGTGCTCATCACCTGGGTGAAGCTGCACCCCTTCATCTCGCTCATGATCGGCGCCATCGTGACCGGCCTCGTGGCCGGCATGACCGCGGTGCAGACGATCCTGAGCTTCACCAACGGCTTCGGCGCGACCATGGGCGGGGTGGGCGTGCTGATCGCGCTCGGCGCGATCTTCGGCAAGCTGCTCGCCGACTCCGGCGGCGCCGACCGCATCGTCGACACCCTCATCGCGCGCTCGAGCGTGCAGGCGCTGCCCTGGGTCATGGGCGGCGTCGGCGCCCTCATCGGCCTCCCGATGTTCTTCGAGGTCGGCCTCGTGCTGCTCGTGCCCGTCATCATCCTCGTCGCGCGCCGTTCGGGGCTGCCGCTCATGCGCATCGCGATCCCCACGCTCGCGGGCCTCTCGGCGATGCACGGCCTCGTGCCGCCGCACCCCGGGCCCCTCGCCGCGATCGACCTCGTCGGCGCCGACCTCGGCCAGACCCTCCTCTTCGGCGTGATCGTCGCGATCCCGGCCGTCATCATCGCCGGCCCGCTGTTCTCGAAACTCGCCGCCCGCTGGGTGAAGGTCCCGGTGCCCGACCTCTTCGTCACCGCGGAGGACCGCGGCGAGGACGTGTCGTCGAAGCCGCGCCCCTCGTTCGGGGCCGCACTCTTCTGCATCCTGCTGCCGGTCGTGCTCATGCTCGCCTCGTCGCTCGCGAACATCGTCGCTCCGACCTCGGGCGACGCGTGGAAGCTCGTCGTCGACTTCCTCGGCAAGCCGGTCATCGCGCTGCTCCTCGCCGTGCTCGTCGGCATGGTCGTGCTCGGCCGCGGCGGCCGCATGGGGCGCGACGAGATCGCCGCCTCGGTCGGCTCGTCGCTGCCTCCGATCGCGGGCATCCTCCTCATCGTCGGCGCCGGCGGCGGCTTCAAGCAGGTGCTCGTCGACTCGACGATCGGGCAGGTCATCGCCGACGCGATCTCGGGCATCGGCGGCTCCCTCGCCGTCGTGCTCGCCCTCGCCTGGCTCGTCGCCGTGCTCATCCGCGTCGCCACCGGCTCGGCGACCGTCGCCACGATCACGGCCGCCGGCATCCTGCAGCCGCTCGTCGCCGACCTCGACCTCTCGGCCGGTGCGACCTCGCTGCTCGTGCTCGCGATCGGATCGGGCTCGGTCTTCCTCTCGCACGTGAACGACGCCGGGTTCTGGCTCATCAAGGAGTACTTCGGCCTCACGATCGGCCAGACCCTGAAGTCGTGGACCGTGCTCGAGTGCCTCATCTCCCTCGTCGGCCTCGCGGGCGTGCTCGCGCTGAGCCCGTTCGTCGCGTGAGCGGGGGAGGACGATCATGAACGACGCGCGCGAGGCCGCCCCCGAGGCATCCCCGATCGAGGTCGAGCACCCGCCAGTGCTCGTCGTCATGGGAGTGTCGGGCAGCGGCAAGACGACCTTCGCCGAGCTCATCGCCGAGCGCCTCGGCTGGGATCTCCAGGAGGGCGACGCCCTGCACCCCGAGGCCAACGTCGCCAAGATGGCGAGCGGCACCCCCCTCACCGACGACGACCGGTGGCCCTGGCTCGATCGCATCGCAGCCTGGATCGACGGGCACCTGGCCGCCGGCGAGCCCGCCGTGATCACGTGCTCGGCGCTCAAGCGGGCCTACCGCGACCGACTGGCGCGGCCGAACGTCGTCTTCGTGCACCTCGAGGGCGCCCGGGAGCTCATCGCGGGAAGGCTCGAGCATCGCACCGGCCACTACATGCCGGCGTCGCTGCTCGGCTCGCAGTTCGAGACGCTCGAACCGCTGGGGCCGGGCGAGCGCGGCATCGTCGTCGACGCGCAGGGCTCCCCAGAAGATGAGGTCGCCCAGACGCTCGCGCGCCTCGGGCTCGGGCGCGACGCGGGCTGAGGCATTCGCGCCGACCGTGCCGGAATCCCCGACGGCTGCGG
The DNA here is from genome assembly GCF_053618155.1 of Agromyces sp. NPDC055658. Taxonomy (NCBI): domain Bacteria; kingdom Bacillati; phylum Actinomycetota; class Actinomycetes; order Micrococcales; family Microbacteriaceae; genus Agromyces; species Agromyces sp. NPDC055658. The sequence goes on from NZ_JBSHHD010000015.1 coordinate 32,825, forward strand.
ACATCGTGGGGCAGAATCGGAGGCATGAGCGTGCGCACCCCCGATCCCGACTGGAATCCCGACGACGAACCCGCCGTCCGGCCGCCGGCGAATCCGGGTTGGCTGAGCGATCTCGAGCTCGCCGAGGTGCGCGGCCGGCTGCCCCTGCTCTACGTCGAAGCCGTGCCGGTACGGGTCGACGGGCTCGGCCAGGTCGGCGAGGTCGGCATGCTCCTGCGGGCGAACGCGCTCGGCGAGATGACGCGCACGCTCGTCTCGGGGCGGGTCATGTACGGCGAGACGATCCGCGACGCGCTCTTCCGCCACCTCGAGAAGGACCTCGGACCGATGGCCTTTCCGCTGCTGCCGGCGAGCCCGGTGCCCGCGGCCGTGGCCGAGTACTTCCCGCTGCCCGGCATCTCGCCGTTCACCGACGAGCGCCAGCACGCGGTCTCGCTCGTGTACGTCGTGCCGGTCACGGGCACGTGCGAGCCACGGCAGGATGCGCTCGAGGTGACCTGGATGACGCCGCAGGAGGCCGTCGCGAAGCCGGTCGCCGACGAGATGGAGGGCGGACGCGGAGTGCTCGTCGCGCAGGCGCTCGCCTCGGTCGGCGCCCTGCACTAGGCGGCAACGGGTGCGGCCGGCGCCGGATCAGGCTCCGGACGGCAGCGCGAGCACGGTGTCGAGGAACAGCCGGGCCACGCGGTCGGCATCGACGTCGAGGGCGACCTCGACCACGGGCCATGGGTCGACGAGTCCGTGCACCACGTCCTCTCCGGCGAACTCGCGCCGGTCGACGAGGGTCTGACCGCGGCCGAGGCCGGCGAGCTCGACCCGGACGGGCCGGCGCTCGGTGCGCAGCGCGGCCGGTTCGACGATGGAGCACACCGCGCCGGCGTCGCCGATGAGGCCCGTGTACTCGGCGTGCTCGTCCTCGCTCAAGGCGATGCGCGAGCCGAGCAGCTCGCCGACGATGCGGCCGACTGAGTGGTCGCCGCGCTCGAGCGCATGCGCCCGGTCGGCGGCGACCGAGACGCGGTTGAACACGTCGAGCCCGTACATGTAGACGGGCACCCCTGCATCGAACACGATCGCGGCGGCCTCGGGGTCGTGCCAGACGTTGAACTCCGCGACCGCGGTGGCGTTGCCGACGCTCGCCGACCCGCCCATGACGACGATGCGCTCGATGCGCCCGGCGACCTCGGGGTGGGTGCGCAGCAGCAGCGCGAGGTTCGTCTGCGGCGCCAGGGCGACGAGCGTCACCGGCTCGGCGCGCTCCATGATCAGGCGGCGGAGCAGCTCGACCGCGTGCTCGGCGCGCGCCGTGCGGCGGGTCGCCGGGAGGACGAGGCCCCCGAGCCCGTCGGCGCCGTGCACGTGCGAGGCCGAGCGCGCCGGTGCGATGAGCGGCCGGTGGGCTCCTGCGGCGACCGGGATGTCTCCCGCCGCCGCGGCATCGAGCACGCGCAGCGTGTTGTCGACGACCTGCTCGAGCGACGCGTTGCCGGCGACGCACGTGATGCCGAGCACGTCGAGATCGGGGTGGGCGACGGCGAACAGGATCGCGAGGGCGTCGTCGACACCGGTGTCGACGTCGAGGATGACGGGAGTGGGCATGGTGTCTCGATACGCTCCGACGTCGCTACTCGACCACGAGCGGGTGCATGCTCGACCGGCCGCTCAGCGGACCAGCCGCACCTCGTGGATCTCCTCGCCGAGGAACGGCACGTGCTGGTCGGCACCGTCGGCGGTGAAGCCGTTGCGTTCGTAGAAGCGGTGCGCACGCGGGTTGTCGGAGGCGACCCAGAGGTAGACGGCGTCGTCGCCGACGGCCGCATCGAAGAGCTTCTTGCCGATGCCCGTGCCGTGATATGCGTCGAGCACGTAGATGAAGTAGAGCTCGCGCTCGCGGGGCGGGTTCTCGTCGCGAGCGGGGCCCGACCCGACGAACCCGACGATCTCGCCGTCGACGAGCGCGGCGAACTGCGCGTACTCCTCGCCGCGCGCGGCCATGTGGGTCCAGAGGTCGGCCATGCGCCGGGGCGAGAGCTTCTCGAACGCGGCGGCGCTGATCAGGTGGTCGTACGTCTCGTGCCAGCACGTCGCGTGGACACGGCCGAGCGCCTCGACATCGGAATCGCGGATGGGGCGGACGACGACTTCGGCAACGACTTCGGTGCTCATGCCCCGAGACTAAGCCAGGCCGGGCCAGCCGCGAAATCGAGGGCCGGCCGGCCGATCGGGAACCTTTGCGCGGCATCCGGACATATCAGTGCATGGCACTCTCGCAGCATGCGGTGCGACCCGCGAATGCTCGAACCGTCGTGCGCCCGGTTAGGCTTGGCCGGGCATGGAGCAGGATCGGCGTAGCGACTCGGCGCTCTGGCTCGAAGCGACTTCGGGCACGGAGGCGGCGTTCGGCGTGGTCTACGACCGGTACCGGGCGCGCATCTTCCGCCGCGCGTACGCGCAGGTGCTCAACACCGCCGACGCCGAGGACATCGTGGCGATGGTCTTCCTCGAGGCGTGGCGCCGTCGCCGGAGCGTGCGCTTCGTCGACGGTTCGCTCCTGCCGTGGTTGCTCATCGTGACCACGAACGTCTCGCTCAACATGCGTCGATCGGCCCGCCGGTACGACCGGCTGCTCGCGGCGGTGCCCCGCGGCCCCCACGCCGTCGACCCGAGCCGCGAGGTCGAGGAGCGCATCGACGGCGAACGGATCTCGGGACGGCTGCGCTCGGCCCTGGAACGGCTCACCCTTCCCGAGCGGCGGGTCGTCGACCTCTGCCTCGTCGAGGGGTACCCGCTCTCCGACGCGGCCGCCGCGCTCGACGTGCCGATCGGGTCGGTGAAGTCGCGGCTCTCGCGCGCCCGCAAGAAGCTGAAAGAGGCGCTCGGCGAGTCGCCGTGGCCGGAGTCGGGCGTCGCCGGGCCGCCCGAGACGCCCCGCAGCGCGACAGCGTCGGCAGGCGACATGGAGGTGCTCGGATGACCGGACCCGAGATGCGACCCGAGCGCGACGCGGCGATCCGCGCGATGCTCCTCGAGCACGTGCGCGCGGAGCCGGCCGCGCAGGCGCGCCGCCGCCGCAACCGCATCATCGGCTGGGGCGGCCTCGGCGCGGTCGTCGTGGGCGTGGCGGCGACGGCCGGGGCTGTGCTGCTCAGTCCCGAACCGGTGACCGAACCGGGGTACGTGCACTGCATGAGCGCGGCGGAGCGCAACCCCGACGGCACCTACCCGGGCTCGGGCGCGGCCGTCGCGGACGGCGCGAACGGCCTGCCCACCGATCCCATCGAACTGTGCACGCTGATGTGGGAGCAGGGGCTCTTCGAGGACGACTACGACCCGATGGCCGTGAGCCCGTCGCCCGGTCGCGTGCCCGAGCACCTGCAGCTGTGCGTCATGGACGACGGCGCCGCCGCCGTCGTCCCCTCGTCGAACCCCTCGATCTGCGCCGCGCTCGGGCTCGCCGCCCCGGTCGACTGACCGGCGTCAGCCCAGTGAACCGGTCGGGCGGAAGACGAGCGACTTCACGCGGTCGTTGAGCGAGCCGAGCGTCGCGCAGTACGGCGTGCAGTTGGCGCGGGTGCCGCTGTAGCTCGTGGCGGCGTAGGCGGTCGCCCAGCACCCGTTGAGCCCGGTCAGCGAGCTGATCGAGCTGTTCCACCCCGACGAGAGCGACGGGAACCCGAACGTCACGCCGGCGCAGCCGCTCGATCCCCAGAAGGTGAGGCTCGACCCGCCCTTGCTGGCGTCCTTGTAGACCCGGCCGACGGCCACCGATGCGGCGGCGGCCGCCGTGAGCCGGCTGCCGTCGTCGGTGGTCTGCTCGGCGAGGTAGCGGTCGACCTCATCCAGTGACGAGAAGCAGACCGGCTCGGGGGCTTCGGCGCCGGCGCGGTCGGCGGCCGCGACCGCGTCGAGCCCGATCGCGCAGTGCTCCTCGATCGCGGCGGGCTCCTTGGCTGCGGGAGGCGCCGGGTCGATCAGCGTCTCTGCGCCGGCCGGGACGACGGGGATGAGCGCGGTGGCGAACGCCAGCGCGAGGCCCGCGGCGGTGCGGGCGGCGACTCGGAATTGCATGCGGATGCTCCGTTTCCTTCGGGTGGAAAGGCGGCGGGTGGGCGGCCCGCCATACAGGTATGTCCGGACGGCGGGAAAAAGTTCCCCGAATCGGGAACCTTTCGTCCGCATCCGGACATATCAGTGATGAGGGCAGGAGGAACGATGCGTCGCACGAAGAACATGACCACCGCGTTGGTGGCGCTCGCGGTGGCCGGAGCCGCGGCCGTCGGTGTCGCGTTGATCGTCGGCAGCGAGATCGGCCGGACGGTGCTCGGCGTGTGAACTTCGAAGCTGGACCGCTCCTTGGGGGGACGCGGTCCGATCCCGTCGGGGGACGGGACGGCGGGTCGGTGGTCGGGGGACGCCGACCCGCACGGCCGAGGCCCGTGGAGCGGTGACTCCACGGGCCTCGGTTCGTCTGTTGCGCGGTGCGCGGGGTGCGCCGGGTGCGCCCGCGGCTCAGCCCTGCGCGCGGCGGTTCGTGCGCGCGTTGCGATCGGGCGTGACGAGGCTGCCGACGCGGAGCGGCTGCTTGGCGCCCCGGCCGGATGCCTGACGCTGCGCGCCCGTCGTCTGGGCGCCGCGGCTGTGACCGGAACCCTGCTTCGGAGCGTGCGCCTTCGCCTCGGCCGGACGACCCGAACGGTCGCGGCGGGGCTTGCCCGCGGCATCCCCGTGCTTGGCCGCGTCGCCGCGGCGGCCGGCACCCTCGCCCTGGCGACCGCCCTGCCCGCGGGCGTCGCGCGCTGCGCGCTTGCGCTGGGCGTTGGCACCCTGCGAGCGACCGCCGCCGCCCTGCTGCGGCGCAGCCGTGCGGGGCGCGGGCTTCACGTACGGGGCGACGTCGCCGACGAGCTTCACGACCTCGGGCGAGGTGGGGGTCGCAGGCGCCGGGGTCACCGTGATGGCCGCCTTGCGCAGCAGCTGCTTGAGGTCGTGCAGCTGGCTCGGCATCGCGATCGTCACGACGTCGCCCTCGCTGCCGGCTCGGGCCGTGCGGCCCGAGCGGTGCAGGTACGCCTTGTGCTCCATGGGCGGGTCGACGTGGACGACGAGCTCGATGTCGTCGACGTGCACGCCGCGGGCCGCGACGTCGGTCGCGACCATGACCTTCGCCGAGCCGTCGGAGAAGGCCGCGAGGTTGCGGTCGCGCTGCGGCTGCGACAGGTTGCCGTGCAGGTCGACCGCGGGGATGCCCTGCTCGGTGAGCTTCTTCGCGAGCTTCTTGGCGTGGTGCTTCGTGCGCATGAAGAGGATGCGGCGGCCCATGCCGCTCGCGAGGGTCTTCACGAGCTCGAACTTCGTGTCGGCGTCGTCGGTGAGGAACACGTGATGGGTCATCGCGGCGACGGGCGAGTTCGCCTCGTCGACGGAGTGCAGGACCTCGTTCTGGAGGTAGCGCTTCACGAGCTTGTCGACCCCGTTGTCGAGGGTCGCCGAGAACAGCAGGCGCTGGCCGCCGCGCGGCGTCTTGTCGAGGATGCGGGTGACGACCGGGAGGAAGCCGAGGTCGGCCATGTGGTCGGCCTCGTCGAGCACGGTGATCTCGACGGCGTCGAGATGCACGTAGCCCTGCTGCATGAGGTCCTCGAGGCGGCCGGGAGCGGCCACGACGATGTCGACGCCCGCGCGGAGCGCCTCGACCTGGCGCTTCTGGTTGATGCCGCCGAAGATCGTCGTCACCTTGAGGTCGTACGCCTCGGCGAACGGCTCGATGGTGCGGGCGATCTGGGTGACGAGCTCACGGGTCGGGGCGAGCACGAGGCCGAGCGGGCGGCCGGCGCGGCGGCCGCCGCCGGCCAGCGTCGTGCCGAGCCGGGCGACGAGCGGGAGCGCGAAGGCGATGGTCTTGCCCGAGCCGGTCTTGCCGCGGCCGAGCACGTCGCGGCCCGCGAGGCTGTCGGGCAGCGAGTCGGCCTGGATCGGGGTGGGGACGGTCTTTCCGTCGGCGGCGAGGGCCGCGACGAGCGGCGCGGGGACGCCGAGGCTTGCGAAGGTGATGTCGGTCACTGGTGCCTTTCGGGGGCATGGCACGGCCGGGCGCATCGCATCCGTCGTTCGACTCGGGGTGCGGTGCTGTGTGGGCCCGGCGGTGGGGAGGTGGCGAAGGCGCCGGTCGGCGCATCCGTTCGCCGTATGAGAGTCATCGGGCGGCTCGAGTTCGAACCCGGCCCGGAAGCGTTTCTACGACGCAGGCGGCGCGATCGTCGCGCGCACCGTGGGCCAGCATAGCGGATGCCTCGTGGCGGATGCTGTGAGGTCGTCGCCGTTCACCGCGGCATCCGCTCGCCCACCGGCACCTCGGCCCTGAGCACGTTGCCCTCCGGCGCGAGCGGGCACGACCACGACGGGTCGTACGCGCACGACGGGTTGTACGCGAAGTTGAAGTCGACGACGAGCGAGTCGCCGTCGGCGCCCGGCCCCAGGTCGGCCCCCTTCACGGTGTCGATCAGGTACCGGCCGCCGCCGAAGGTGCCGCCGGCGGTGCCCGCGAGCGCGTCCTTGACGGGCAGGAAGAGGCCGCCGCCGTACCCGGCGAGCCGCCAGACGTCGAGCGAGCCGAGGTACGGCAGCCGCACCGAGCCGACGAGGGTGAACGGGATCGGGCCGTCGGGTCCGCCGTCGACCGTCAGCCGCACGGGCTCCTCGGGCCGGCGCACCTCGAGCTCGAAGCGCCAGTCAGGGTCGTAGCGGGCGATGTCGAGGCCGGTGAACCGCGCCCGGTCGTCGGGCAGCAGCGGCGATCGAGGATGTCCCGCGAAGAGTTCATCGCGCCCCGATCTCCACAGTTCGTGGCCCGCCGCGGGATCGTGCACGCTCAGGTGCCGGACCCCGGCGTACAGTCCGAACACGCGCCGGCGCCAGTCGGCCAGCTGCAGCGCGCCGATGGAGTCGGTCATGCCCGAACCCCCGATGCGGCCGCGTCGCCGCCGGCGGGCTCGCCGGAGGCCGCGTCGGCGGTCCCGGGCGGGTCGAACGACCAGCCGGGCGCGAGCCGGCGCAGCCGGTGCCCGCGCCACTGCCAGAACGCCCACGTCGGATACCACGCGACCGGATCCCAGGCGCCTGCGCTCGCGAGCAGGCGATCGCGATAGAGGGTGCGGCCGTCGGGCAGTGCCGAGATCGCCATCCGGTGGTCCCAGCGGCCGAAGCGTGCGAGCGGTCCGGTGAGCGCGCCCCCGCTGTCGCGCAGCATCCTGACCCCGGTCGGCAGGCCGCCGGGGAAGCTGATCTCCACGAGTTCTTCGCCCGCTGGGAAGCGGCGGAACGCGAATGCTCGCACATGATGCCCGCCCTCGGGCCAGACCGTCGGCAGCCCGCCCGGCTCGAGCGAGGCGAGGTCGAGCCAGGGTGCGACGACCTCGCGCAGCACCGCCGGGCTGCGCAGCGCTCGCCACGCCGCGTCGGGCGTGCAGTCGAGCGTGAGTTTGAGGAGCACCCGCATGAGCCGAGCGTAGGTCGGCCGGGTGCCGGTGCCAAGTGCCTCGTCGTGGTGGCGGGCGTCGAGGTCGCGGGAATCGCCGTCAGGTCGCTCATCTAGACTCCGGGCATGCCCACGTGGTTGCCCTCGCTCGTCGTGTTCGGCGCCGCGGCCGTGCTGGCCGTCGTCGCGGTCGTCGCCCTGCGCCGGGCCGCCTCGCGACGCGTCCGTCGCGACGTCGCGGCGGCCGATGAGGCCGAGGTGCGGGCGAAGCAGCTGATCGTGCGGGTCGACGACGCGGTCCGTGACGCCGACCGCGAGATCGCCTACGCCGAGGCGCAGTTCGGAGCCGCGACCGCCCGGGACACGAGGGTCGCGGTCGAGCGCGCCAGGGCGCGACTGCGCGAGGCGTTCCTGCTGCAGCAGCGGCTCGACGACGCCGAACCCGATTCCGCGGTCGACCGCCGTGGCTGGGCCGCCCGCATCGACGACCTCTGCCGATCGGCGCTCGTCGAGCTCGCCGAGGCCGACGGTGCGCTCGCCGTGCGCCGCCGGCGCGAGCGGGGCGCCGGGGCCGAGCTGCCCGCGCTGCGCGACGAGGAGGCCGAGCTGCGTCGCCGCGTCGACGCGTCGGACGGCGTGCTCGCGCGCTTGGCCTCGCGGTACGACGGATCGGCGCTCGGCACCGCTCGCACCGCCGCCGAACGCGCTCGGGCGGCCCACGCCGAAGCGGAGTCGGCGCTCGCCGAGGCCGGTCGCCTCGTCGAGCGCGGTCAGCCCGCTGCCGAGCTGCTCGCCGGGGCTGCCGACGCACTGGATCGGGCCCGTCGCGACCTCGGCGAGCTCGAGGGCGCCGAGGCGGCCCTCGCCGCGGCCGGTGGCGACGCCGAGCGGGCCGCCGTCGAGCTCGATCACGACCTCGCCGCCGCCCGCAGCGAACGGGACGCGCTCGACGACGCGGACGCGGCGACGCGACTGGGCGACGCGATCGGCGACGGTGCTGCGGCGCTCGTCGCCCGCGCGGCGTTCGCCCGCGACCCGATGCTCGACCGCGATCGCCTGCGCGCTGCGCGCGACCGGCTCGAGTCCGCCCGTGCGGCCGCCCGGACCGCCCAGGCACGCCTCGACGGGGCGCGCGGTGCGCTCGACGGTGCGATCTCGATCGCCGAGGGCCAGGTCGCGGTCGCGCGCGCCGCGATCGAACGCGGCGGCGGCGCGGTCGGCGCGGCCGCGCGCACCCGGCTCGCAGAGGCCGAGCGGCAACTGCGGAACGCCCGGCAGGAAGCCGACCCGGTCGTCGCCCTCGACGCCGCCCGACGCGCCACCGCACGCGCCACCGACGCCGAGGACCTCGCCAGGTACGACGGCCTCGGCCGGTAGCCTGTCGCGATGACCGATTCGACGTCGCCCTTCGGGCAGGCCAAGTACCAGGTCCGGTTCGACTGGGGCCTCGCGGGCGCCGACCGCATCCTGCCCGGCGCGCACGCGGTCGTCGTCGTCGACGCGCTCTCGTTCACGACCAGCGTGGTCGTCGCGGCCGAGCACGGGGTCGCCGTCGCGCCGTGGCCGGCGGGAACCGAGGCGCGTGCAGGTGCCGACGCGTTCGCGGCCGAGCGCGGCGGCCTCGTCGCGGGCCGGCGCGGCGCACCCGGCCCGACGCTCTCACCCGCGAGCTGGGTCGGTGTCGCGGCATCCCCGGTCGTTCTGCCCTCGCCGAACGGCGGCGCGCTCGCGCACGCACTCGGCGCACGCGACGTCGTCGTGATCGCCGCGGCGATGCGCAACCGCAGCGCCGTCGCCGAGCGCCTGCTCGCGCTCCAGGCGGAACGCGGCGAACGGCTCATGATCTCGATCGTCGCCGCCGGCGAACGCGAGGCCGCCGGCGCCGACCTGCGGTTCGGGCTCGAGGACCTGCTCGTCGCGGGTGCCGTCGTCGACGCGCTCGTCGCCCGCGGCATCGACCACACGTCGCCCGAGGCCGCCGTCGCGTGCGCCGCGTTCGAGGGCCTCTCGCGGGCGACGGGGCACCTCGTCAGCGCGTCGGGCAGCGGGATCCGGTTGCGCGAGCTCGGCTACGCGGGCGACGCACGGCTCGCGGCCGAGCGCGACGTCGCGGACGTCGTGCCGGTACTGCACGACGGCGTGTTCATCGCCGAATAGGATCTCCCCATGACGACGGCGACGCGGCGGGGCATCCTCGCCGTCGTCACCGCCCTCGTGCTGGTCGCCCTCGGCCTCGGCGTCGCGTTCGCCGTCGGTGACGCGCTCGGCATCCGCACCGAGCCGAGCGAGCAGATGCGGCCGGCCGCCGCCGTCGTGCCCGAGGTCGCGGCGCCCGTGCCGCCGCCCGAGCTCACGACCCTCGACGTGCCCGAGAGCGAGCGGGTCGGCGTCGCGGTCGACGAGCTCCTCGACGCGGTCGCCGACGCCCCGGCCCGCGAGGGCACGGCGTCGATCGCCGTCGACCAGGCGCAGACGGTGCGCGATGCGTCGGACGACGACGGCTACGAGCTGCGCGGTGACGCATCGGCACTGCGCATCGTCGCGCGCAGCGAGGCCGGCACCGTGCGGGCGATCTACGACCTCGCCGCGCAGGTGCGGGCGGCCGCGCCGCTCACCGACCTCGTCGGCGCGCACGAACGGTCGCGGCTCCCGCTGCGGATGACCGACCTCGGCGCGGTCGGCGTCGCGCCCGACCCGGCCGAGTGGGAGTTCGGCGGCGACTACTCGCACGCGTCGAAGGCCTTCGCGGCGGTCGTGCAGCCCGAGGCGCCGTACATCGACGACGCGGCGCTCGCCGAGGCGTACGACGACTTCGACGGGTTCCTGCGGCACTCGCTCGCGAACGGGTTCAACGCCGTCGCGTTCCCGGGCTTCGTCGAGTTCGTGACCTTCGACGGCGCTCCCGGCGGGCCGGTCTACGCCGACGGCGACGACCACCGCGACAAGGCGCTCGCGCTGCGCGAGGCGTTCGCCCCGTTCTGGGAGCGCGCCGACGAACTCGGCGTGAAGGTCTTCCTGCGCACCGACATGCTTGCGCTCACGGGCCCGCTCGAGCACCACCTCACCGACCGGTTCGGCACGCTCGACACCGAGGACCCCGAATTCTGGGACGTCTACACGGCGGGCCTCGACGAGCTCTACGACGCGGTGCCGGCGCTCGACGGCGTGCTCATCCGCATCGGCGAGGCCGGCGCGATCTACGACGTCGGCGGCTGGGACTACTACTCGGCGCTCGAGGTGACGACGGTCGACGCCGTGCGCACGATGCTCGAGGCGTTCTCGGGTCAGGCCGAGGAGGCCGATCGGGAGGTCGTCTTCCGCACCTGGAGCGTCGGCGTCGGCGCCGTCGGCGACATGCACACGAACGACGCCTCGTACGAGGCCGTGCTCGACGGCATCGACTCGCCGGCGCTCATCGTCTCGACGAAGTACACGCTCGGCGACTTCTACAGCTGGCTGCCGCTCAACCACACGCTCGAGCAGGGCGAGCAGCGGCGCATCGTCGAGTTCCAGAGTCGCCGTGAGTTCGAGAACTTCGGGGCGTTCCCCAATGACCTCGGCACGCAGTACCAGTGGGCGCTGCAGCAACTGCTCGCGGCGAACGACCGCATCGAGGGCGTGTGGGTGTGGACCCAGGACGGCGGTCCGTGGCGGGCCGGACCCATGAGCCTCTACCTGAAGGCCGGATTCTGGCAGCTCTACGAGCTGAACACGCAGCTCGCCGCCGAGCTCGCGATCGACCCCGACGCCGACGTGGCCGACATCACCGCGAACTGGGCACGCGAGTGGTTCTCCGACGACCCCGAGACGGTCGAGGCGATCGTCGCCGCGATGACGCGCTCGCGCTCGGCGATCGAGCAGGGCATGTACGTCGAGCAGTTCGCCGAGCAGCGCGTGTTCGCGATCGGGCTCGAACCGCCGCCGATGATGTGGATCTTCGAGTGGGACATCCTCACCGGGGACTCGGCCGTGCTCGACGTCATGTACTCGATCGTGCGCGACTCCGCAGGCGCAGCCGGCGGCGACGCGGAGGGGGTCGATGCGGCGATCGCGAGCGGAGCCGAGGCGGTCGACGCCGTCGAGGCGATGCGCGAGGTCGTGACGGCGACGGATGCCTCGAGCTGGCGTTCGCCGGAGCTGCGCGACGCGTTCGTCTCGACCCTGGACTACGAGCTCGACACCCTGCGCCTCCTCGAGGCCTACCGGGCGATGATCCTGCACGAGGGGCAGTGGCACGACACGCTCTCACCTGCCGCGCACGACGCATGGGCTGCCGATCGCGCCGCCTTCGAGCGGCGGGCGGCCGAGCACCTCGAGCAGTACGAGGGCGACCTCGATCACCCGGCGTTCAATCTCACGGCCGCCCAGCTCGGCGTCGAACGGGCCGAGCGCGACCTCGTGATGGCGTGGCTCGCCCGCGGGCTGCTCGTGCTCGCGCTCGCGTGGGTCGTGATCGGCATGCTCGCGGCGCGCACGCGGCTCGTCGCGAAGCCGGGCGCAGCGGCCGCGCGCGCCACGTGGATCGCGTCGACCCGCCCCTGGCGCGCACGGGAGTCGACGCTCGGCATGTTCGACCTCGACCGCTGGCTGCTCTTCCTCGTGCCCGTGGCCCTGCTCGTGGCGACGCGAGCGGTGCAGACGGCGTTCCTGTCGTGGACGCACGTCGCGGTCGTCATCGGCGCTTGGACGGTGTTCGCCCTCGTGCTGCGGCTGCTCGTGCGACGGCGTTCGCCGTGGCCGGTGATCGCGGCGGTCGGCGGCGTCGTGGTGCTGCGCTGCATCGTGACGCTCTTCGCCCTCTCGTTCACGGGCCCGGGCGGGTACTGGTTCGCGTTCTGGACGGACCCCGTGCTGCGCACCGCGTACATCGCGCTCGCCTTCGCGCTCTTCGTCTGGGTGTTCGTCGCGGCGGGGTGGGCGCTCACGGCCCAGGTTGGCGGGCGGCGGGCCACCGGCTTCGTGCTCGCCGCCGTCGGCGCCGGGCTCGTGGTGCCGTCGGTCGTCGTCGGCGCGATCGGCCTCGAGCGGGTGCTGACGCTCTGGAACGACGAGATGGGTCTGCTCCCGTGGGGCCTCGCACGCATCCTCGGCATCACGACCTACCTCGACATCCCGGGCGAGACGGCGTGGTTCGCCGCAGCCTTCGGCGCGGTGCTCCTCGTCGCCGGCGTGCTGCTCGCGCTGCCGAAGCGCCGCCCGGCTTCCTGAGCTCTTCGAGCGTGCACCCGTCGCCCCGCCACGGGGCGACGCGTGCACGCTCGGCTGGGACCGGTGCGGAGGTCGACGAGGGCCCGCCGGCGCGGACGCGGCGGGCGATCCGCCGGCGGGGGCGGCGCGTCAGGCCGCGCGGTCGGGCTCGACGGGCTCGGGCGCAGGCTCGGGGAGCGTGGTCTGCAGGGCGCCGCCGGTCGCCGCCGGCGTCCGGCCGCTCTTGCGGGCGCGGTGGGCGCGGACCTTCGCCCGGTTGCCGCATCGCTGCATCGAGCACCAGCGCCGGGTCGCCGCGCGCGACGTGTCGAGGTAGACGATCTCGCAGTCGTCGCCGGAGCACTCGCGGATGCGCTCGAGGTTCGCCGGCGAGAACAGGTCGACGGCGTCGCGCGCGATCGTGGACAGCGCCTGCGGCACGGTGTGCACCGAGCGGCCCGCCTGCCGCGATCCGCCGCCGAGCGTCGGCGGTACATCGGGTGTCGCCGCGTAGAGGTTCACGAGGTCGATGTCGCCCGATCGCGCCGGCTCGTGGCGGCTCGCGGCGACCGCCATCCGCGCGATCGCGTCGCGCAGCGCGACCGCGTCGAACAGGTCGCGCGAACGCGCCTGGCCGACCGCGACGGGAAAGCGCTCGCGCAGCCATTCGGTGAGATCGTCGGGGGAGTGGAAGCGCTCGACGCCGGCCGAGGCCGCCGCGCCGCCGATGGCACCCGTCGTCGCGAAGTCGAGGGCGACCGATCCCGAGTCGAACCACCAGGTGACGCCTTCTGCGGGAACGAGCCATTGCCCGATCGGGATCGACACGGTGGAGACGGGCACTCGATCAGCGTAGCGCTTGCGGATGCCTCGGATCGCGCCCCGCGGACGGTCAGCCGGCCGCCGCGCTCGCCGCCCGCCGGCGCACGGCCGTGGTGATCTCGCGATGCCGCCAGACGATGAGGTTCGCGCTGTCGAACCCGCGCCGGCACAGCCCGCAGCTCAGCGGCCGCGTGGGCTCGCGGTAACGATAGTGCTCGTGCCCGGCGGGGCACCGGCCGACCCACGGGGCGAGCTCGTGGGCGACCTCGCCGTCGTGCGTACGCCGCCCCACGAAGCCGAGGCCTGCGGCGATCGACGCCCACTTCGGGCCGTGGCCGGCCCGCGGGCCCGCGATCGCGTGGGCGACCTCGTGGAGCAGGATCTGGTGCACCTCGTCGTCGTCGTACCGGGCGGCCAGGTACCGCGACACCGAGATGCGCTTCGCGGTGTAGTTGCAGAGCCCGGCGCGCTTCTTGGCGTTGTCGAACCCGAAGCTCCAGACCTCGGGATCGAGGTGCAGCACGATGAGCGCCTCGGCCCACCGCCTGACCCGCTCGAGATCCGCCATGGGATGAGAATAGCGCCGGCCGCCGACCTTCCGGAGGGTCGGATCACCCCCGAACGGGGCCGAATCCCGCGACGGACGCCGGCCTCAGCCGCCGGGTGCGAGGTCGACCGACAGCAGCCGGTCGTCGCCCTCGCGCGGCGAGCCGCGCCCGTCGGTGTTGTTGGTGAGGAACCAGAGCGCCCCGTCGGGCGACTCCACCACCTCGCGGATACGGCCGAACTCGCCCGCGAACCACGGGGTCGTCGTGGGCTCGGCCGCGCTCGCCGGCGCCACCGTCCAGATGCGCTGCCCGCGCAGCGCCGCGAGGAAGAGCGTGTCGCCGATCACGGCGAGCGCGCTCGGGCTCGCCTCGCTCGTCGACCACTGCACCACGGGGTCGACGTAGCGCGGGTCGCCGGCGGCGCCCTCGACGACGGGCCAGCCGTAGTTCGAACCCGGCTCGATGCGGTTGAGCTCGTCCCAGGTGTTCTGGCCGAACTCGGCGGCCCACATCCCGCCCGAGGCATCCCAGGCGATGCCCTGCGGATTGCGGTGGCCGAGCGTGTAGACGAGCGTGCCGAACGGGTTGCCGGGCGCGGGGGCGCCGTCGGGCGTCATCCGAAGGATCTTGCCCGACAGCGAGTCGGGGTCCTGCGCCGCCTCGCCCACGCCCGCGTCGCCCGTGGTGGCGTAGAGCATCCCGTCGGGGCCGAAGGCGATCCGTCCGCCGTCGTGGTTGCCGGCCTTCGGGATACCGGTCAGCACCGGTTCTGCCGTGCCGAGGGCGAGGGAGCCGGCCGTGCCCGTGAGCGGCATCCTGACGATGCGGTTGTCGTCCGACGAGGTGAGGTACGCGTAGAGCTCGGTGCCGCGGTCGTCGTCGGCCGGCCGCACCGCGATGCCGAGCAGGCCCCCCTCGCCGGCGGCCGCCACGCCCGGCACGGTGCCCGCGACGCGCAGCGACCCCCCGGCGAGCACCTCGACGACGTCGCCCCGGTCGCGCTCGGAGACGAGCACTCCGCCGCCGGGCACGAGCGCGATCGACCACGGTGCGTCGAGCCCCTCGGCGACCACCCCGACGTCGCCGGCGGGCACGACCGGCACCGGCGCCGGCTCGGCCGATGGCGTCGGGGTCGTCGTGACCGACGGGCTCGGCGTCCAGCCCGTCGGGCCGGGTGCCGGTTCGTGCGTCGTGCAGGCGACGAGCGGCAGCGCGACGGCGACGATGCCGGTCGCCGCGGCGACGCGCGCGTGGCGGGTGGACTGCCGAGACCCGGTTCGCATGGTTGCGCCTCCCCGACCCCAGTCTGCCCGGCACGGCGGCAGAATGGGAGCATGCGGCCCGCGATCGACCTCAACAGCGACCTCGGCGAGTCGTTCGGCGCGTGGCGCGTCGGCGACGACGCGGCCATGTTCGGCCTCGTCTCGAGCGCGAACGTCGCCTGCGGCTTCCACGCGGGCGACCCGATCACGATGCTCGCGAGCGCCCGTCGCGCCGCCGAGCACGGGGTCGTGCTCGGCGCCCACCCCGGCTATCGCGATCTCGCCGGATTCGGACGACGAGCGCTCGACGCGAGCCCGGCCGAGGTCGCTGCCGAGCTCGTGGTGCAGCTCGGCGGGCTCGACGGCGCCGCCCGCGTCGCCGGCACCCGCGTGCGCTACGTGAAGGCGCACGGGGCGCTCTACCATCGCCTCGCCGCCGACGCCTCGGCCGCGCACGCCTTCGCCGAGGCCGTCGCCGCCTACGACCCCTCGCTCGTCGTGCTCGGCCCGCCCGCGAGCGCGCTCGAGCAGGCGGCGGATGCCTCGGGGCTCGCCTACGCGCGCGAGGCGTTCGTCGATCGCGGCTACGCCGCCGACGGCTCGCTCGCCCCGCGCGGCGAGCCGGGATCGGTCATCGACGACCCCGCCGCAGCAGCCGACCGTGCGCTCGAGCTCGCCGAGACGGGCGGGATCGCGGCCGACGACGGCAGCCGGGTCGAGCTCGCCCCCGACTCGCTGTGCCTGCACGGCGACACCCCGGGCGCCGTCGCGATCGCGCGAGCCGTGCGAGCCGTGCTCGAGTCCGCCGGGTGCCGCATCGAGGCGTTCGCGTGACCGGGCGACTGCTGCCGAGCGGCGAGGCGGCGCTGCTCGTCGAGTGCGACTCGCTCGACGAGGTGCTCGCCCTGCACGACGCCCTCGCTTCCGACCCGCGGCCCGGCCTCGTCGAGCTCGTTCCGGCCGCGCGCACGATCCTCGTGGCGGTCGACCCCGAGCGGCTGCCGCTCGAGTCGGCCGAGACCTGGGTGCGCCGGGTCCAGGGTGCGACGACGTCGGCCGGCGCCGATCGGCGCGGCCCGGTCGATGACGAGGCGATCGTGCGCGTCATGTACGACGGCGACGACCTCGACGAGACCGCCGCGCGGCTCGGCTGGTCGGCCGAGTCGCTCGTGGCGCGCCATTCTGCGGCGCGCTGGAGGGTCGCGTTCGGCGGGTTCGCGCCGGGATTCGGCTACCTCGTGAGCGACGACTGGCCGTTCGAGGTGCCGCGGCTCGACGCGCCGCGGACCCGGGTCCCGGCCGGCGCGGTCGCGCTCGCGGGGGCGTTCTCGGGCGTCTACCCGCGGGAGAGCCCGGGCGGCTGGCGCCTGATCGGTCGCACCGACGCCGACTTGTGGAATCCCGATCGCGCCGATCCCGCGCTCCTCGCACCGGGGCGTCGTGTCCGATTCGAGGCGGTGCGGTGATGCGCCGCCTGATCATCGAGGCGGTCGGACCGCTCGCCCTCGTGGAGGACCTCGGCCGCCCGGGCCTCGCCCACCTCGGGGTCGCCGGTTCCGGGGCGCTCGACCGGGGCGCCGCACGGCTCGCGAACCGGCTCGTCGGAAACCCCGACGGCGCCGCGATCCTCGAGGTCCTCGTCGGCGGGCTCCGCGCTCGGGTGGTCGGCGGTGGCACGTGGTTCGCGGTCGCGGGCGCCTGGGGGCCGATCACGCTCGACGGTCGCCCGGTGGCGCCGTACACGGCTGCGCGCGCGCCCGACGGCGCGGTGCTCGAGCTCGGCACCGCCGAGCGCGGGCTGCGCTACGCGCTTGCCGTGCGCGGCGGCATCGACGAGCCCCCGGTGCTCGGGTCGCGCTCGCGCGACACGCTGGCCGGCCTCGGTCCCGAGCCGGTGGGGCCGGGGCGCGAGCTCGTGATCGGCGACGAGCCCGAGGCATCCGTGCCGGCGCTCGACCAGGAGGCCGCGTTCGCGCCGCCCGACGAGACCGTGACCCTCGCGCTGCGCCCGGGGCCGCGCGCCGACTGGTTCACCGACGCGGCGCGCGCCGCCCTGTTCGAGACGCCGTGGCGCGTCTCCGAGCGCGCCGACCGCGTCGGCGTGCGACTCGTCGGGCGGGCGCTCGGGCGTCGCGCCGTCGGCGAGCTCGCGAGCGAGGCGACGGTGCCGGGCTCGATCCAGGTGTCGGGCGACGGGCAGCCGACGATCCTGCTCGCCGACCGTCCGGTCACGGGCGGCTATCCCGTGATCGCGATCGTCGCCGCGGCCTCGCTCGACGCGGTGGCGCAGCTGCGGCCCGGGCAGGAGTTGCGCTTCCGGCACGCGTGAACCGCTCTGGAAGAAACTCTTCACAAGATCGACTGCGTGTGGAAGTATTTTCCGAGTCAGACCGACTCGGAGGACCGAAGATGCCCCTCGCACAGCCGCACGACCACCCCGCCGATGCCGAGGCCGCCGGCCTCGGCCGCCGCGGATTCCTGACCCTCGCCGTCGCGGGCGTCGCCGCATCGGCGTTCACCGTGACCGTCGGGTCGCTCGCACCGACGCCTGCGCACGCGACCGGGGCGGGCGCCACCGCCCCCGCCGCGGAGACGGGTCCCCGCAAGCGGGAGCTCCGCGCCATGTGGATCTCATCGGTCGTGAACATCGACTGGCCGAGCCGCACCGGCCTCACGGCCGACGAGCAGCGCGCCGAGTTCCTGCACTGGCTCGACGTCGCCGAGCAGTTCCGCCTCAACGCCGTGTTCGTGCAGGTGCGCCCCACCGCCGACGCGTTCTGGCCGAGCCCGCTCGAGCCGTGGTCGCAGTACCTCACGGGCGTGCAGGGGCAGGACCCGGGCTACGACCCGCTCGCCTTCATCGTCGACGAGGCGCACGTCCGCAACCTCGAACTGCACGCCTGGTACAACCCCTACCGCGTCTCGATGCAGGCCGACCCCGCGAAGCTCGTGCCAGAGCACCCCGCCCGCGTGCACCCCGACTGGGTGTGGGCGTACGGCGGCAAGCTCTACTTCGACCCGGGACTCCCCGAGGCGCAGGAGCACATCCAGCAGGCGATCCTGCACTCGGTCGAGCACTACGACCTCGACGGCGTGCACTTCGACGACTACTTCTACCCCTATCCGGTGGCGGGGCAGACGATTCCGGATGCCGCGACCTACGCCGCGCACGGCGCCGGCTTCGACGACGTCGCCGACTGGCGCCGGCACAACGTCGACACGTTCGTGAGCTCGATCTCCGAGCGCATCAAGGCACTGAAGCCATGGGTCAAGTTCGGCATCAGCCCGTTCGGCATCTGGCGCAACCGCGCCACCGACCCGCTCGGCTCGGAGACCGGCGGCTCGCAGTCGTACGACCTGCAGTTCGCCGACACGCGCAAGTGGGTGCTCGAGGGCTGGCTCGACTACATCAACCCGCAGGTGTACTGGCAGATCGGGCTCTCCGTCGCCGACTACGCGAAGCTCGTGCCGTGGTGGGCCGACGTCGCCGCGACGAGCGGCACGCACCTCTACATCGGCGAGGCGCTCTACAAGGTGACGTCGGGGGTGTTCACCGACCCGGCCGAGCTCTCGAACCACCTGGCGTTCGACCGCGGCGTGACCGAGCAGGGCACGCCCGTGCACGGCAACGTGTACTTCTCGGCCAAGCACGTGCCCGCCGACCCGCAGGGCTCGATGTCGCGCGTGCTCGTCGACCACTACTCGCGCCCCGCGATCGTGCCAGCGATGGAGTGGCTGCCCGCGACCGCGGTCCGGGCGCCCGTGCTCGCCGACCCCGAGCGCGGCGACGGCGGCGTCTCCCTGCAGTGGTCGGACGCCGTGCCGCCCTCGCGGCGGGCGACCTCGTTCGCGATCTACCGCGTCGACGGCGCGGCCGGCGCGATCGACGTGGAGGACGCGGCCAACCTCGTCGCGACCGTGCGCGCCGGCTCAGGGGTCGTGCAGCGCTGGGTGGATGGCTCGGCCGAGGCCGATCGCCCGTACACGTACGCCGTGACCGCGCTCGACCGGGTCTGGAACGAGAGCACGCCGAGCCGCACCGCCGCGATCGGCTGACCCGGCGTCAGGCGTCAACCGCCGGGCTTCGTCAGGAAGATCGAGCGGGCCGGCGGCGGCGACGGCACCGCGGTGGCGTCGGTCACGACCGGGGCGCCCGCGATGAAGCGGCGGAGCTCGTCGCCCTCGACGAGCTTCGCCGGTGCGGGGTCGCTCGCGAGGCGTCGGGGCATCGCGTCGAACGGCAGCGGGGCGTCCGACGCGTACATGACGATGTTGCCGAACCGCCGGCCCTTGAGCATGCCGGTGTCGGCCGCGATCGCGACGTGCGGGAACACGTGCGAGAGCGTCGCCGCCTGCGAACGCGCGAAGGCGAGGCCCGCCCCGTCGGCGACGTTCACGGCGACGATGCCGCCGGGCGCGAGGCGGGGCACGACGAGCCCGTAGAACTCGGCGCTCGTGACGTGCGCGGGGGTGCGCGCGCCCGAGAAGATGTCGACGACCACGAGGTCGACGGCCCCGTCGAGCCCGCCCGGCAGCTTCGCGAGCACCTCGCGGGCATCGCCGTGACGGATACGGAGTTGCGCGCCGCGCGGCAGCGGCAGGTGCTCGCGCACGAGGTCGACGAGCTCAGACTCGAGCTCGATCACCTGCTGCCGCGAGCCCGGCCGGGTCGCGATGACGTAGCGCGGCAGGGTGAGCGCGCCGCCGCCGAGATGCACGGCGGTGATCGGCTCGCCCGCGTCGCGCACGAGGTCGACGGCGTGGCCGATGCGGCGCACGTACTCGAAGCCGAGCCACTCGGGCCGCTCGAGCTCGACGTGCGACTGCGGGGTGCCGTCGACGTAGAGCGTCCACGATCCGGGCGCCTGTCGCGACTCCTCGAGTCGGGCGACGTGCCCGCTCGCGGTGAGGCGGCGTTCGAGCGAGGGGTCGGCGGTCACGTCACCACGCTACCCGCCGTCGAGCGCGGGCGCCCGGGCGCGAGCGTCAGCAGGCGCCCCAGAGTGCGAAGTCGAGCCGGTCGCCCTCGAGCACCGCAGCCGGATGGGGGCCGAGCGCGGCGAGCCGCCCGGCGAGCCCGGGCGGGAGCCCGCGGGGCGCCGCCACGAGCACGACGTTGCCCTCTTCCGCCCCCGAGACGACGCTCGCGTCGCCCGCGACGAGCAGCTCGGTGCCCGGATCGGCACGTGCGATCGCACGGGCCTGTGCACGGAGCCGGGCGAGGCCCGCCGCGTCGGCCACGTTCACGACGAGCAGCCCGCGATCGGCGAGCAGCCCGAGGCATCCGCCCATGAACACGCCCGTCTCGACGAACGCCGGCGCGTCGAGCCGGTCGTAGAGGTCGACGATCACGAGGTCGAACGACGCCCCGCCCGGGAGTTCCACGACGACGGATGCCGCATCGTCGACCCGGACGGCGATGTCGGCGCCGGTCGGCAGCGGCAGGCGATCCTGCACGAGGCGGGCGAGCTCGCCGTCGATCTCGACGACGAGCTGCTGCGAGTCGGGACGGGTCGCCTCGACGTAGCGCGGCAGGGTCATCGCGCCGCCGCCGAGGTGCAGCACGCGCAGCGGCTCGCCCGGCAGGCCCATCGCGTCGACGACGTGGCCGATGCGGCGCACGTACTCGAAGAAGAGCCGCGTCGGATCGGCCCGGTCGACGTGCGACTGGGCGACGTCGTCGACGAGCAGCGTGAACCCGGTCGACGAGAACACGTCGGTCTCGAACTCGATGCGGCGGGGGCTCGCGGGCACGGAGGCATCGTCCCACGGATCGGGGGCGGAATGAGCAACGATTGCTCAGGCGTCCGCCCGAGGCATCCGCCATGCTGGACCCACGACCGATGAGGAGGACGGATGCACGCGATCTACGACGAGCTCGGCGGCAGCGACGGAGTGCGCACGGCGGTGGCGGTCATGTACCACCGCATCGTCGCCGATCCCGAGCTCGCGCCGTGGTTCGAGGGCGTCGACGTCGACCGGCTGCAGGCGCACCAGCGCGCGTTCCTCGCCGCGGCGTTCGGCGGTCCGCAGGTCTTCAGCGGCCGGTCGGTCGGGGAGGCCCATCACGACATGGCGATCACCGATGCCGCGTTCGACCGGGTCGTCGCCTCGCTCATGACCGCGCTCGCCGACCTCGGCGTCGCGAAGGAGGCCGTGGGCGCCGTCGGCGAGCGGCTCGAGGGCATGCGCGCCGACATCGTCACGGCGTAGGCGCCGTCCACGGCACGGTCGCGGCTGCAGGGCGCGAACTACAACTGCAGCTCGCGCCGCCCGCGGATGCCGAGCTTCGTGTACGTCGACTGCAGGTGGTTGTTCACCGTGCGCGGCGACAGGAAGAGGCGCTGCGCGATCTCGTTCGAGCTCAGCCCCTGGGCCGCGAGCGACGCGATCTCGCGCTCGCGGGGCGTGAGCGGCTCCGAGCCGTCGGTGAAGGTGAGCAGCGGCGTGCGCGCCCCCTCGCACGCGGCGGCGAGCGCCGCGGCGCGCTGCAGGTCGGCGGATGACTCGCGCCCCCGCCCGTCGGCGCGGGCCGACTGCCCCGCGGAGGCGAACGCCTCGGCCGCGAACAGCAGGCCGCCGAGGCGCTCCCACTCCTCGCCGGCGGCGCGCAGCCCGGCGGCGTCGGCCGCCGCCTCGGCCCGGGCGTGACGGGCGCGCCGTGCGATCTCGGGGGCGCCGGTCTGTCGCTCGAGTCTCGAGAGGCGGTCGGCCGCGTCCTTCGCGTGGGCGCGGGAGCCGAGGCGTGCGAGGTTGTGCAGGAAGACCGAGCTCACGTTGACGGCGCCGCGCGGCAGCACCTGCTCGACGCGGGCGAGCAGGATCTTCGCCGCGCTGTCGGTGTCGCCCTCGGTGCGTGCGAGCCACGCGTCTGCGAGCGCGGTGAGCGTGTCCTCCCGGTCGTACCCGGCCTCGAACCGGCCGCGCAGCTCGCGGGCGCGGTCGAGGTCGCCCTGCATGCAGGCGATCACGGTGAGGAAGCCGAGCGAGGGGCCGCGCAGCGACGCCGGCCCGCGCAGTTCGGCGCCGCTCAGGCTGTCGCGGAACCAGCGCGCGGCGGTGTCGAGCCGGCCCGCCGCCCAGAACTGGCGCCCCATGAGGAACTCGGCGTGCCGGGCGGTGAGCTCGTCGTCGTTGCGGATCGCGTCGTGCAGCATCTCGATCGTGACCCGGCGCGCGTCGTCGTAACGGTCGCACTCGATGAGCGCGTACGCGTACGGCACCTGCGCGCGACGCTTCGGGATGTGCGCACCCTCGGTCGAGGCGTACGCGACGGCGGCCTCGGCCTCGGCGATCGCCTCGGCCGAGCGCTGCATCTGCGAGAGCGGCATCGCGCGCCCGAGCGAGACGAGCGCGCGTTCGACGGCGCTGTCGCCGAGGTAGCCGGCGGCCTCGTCGACGAGGGCGAGCGCCTCGTTCGCGCGCAGCAGGTGCAGCACGAGGGTCGCCTTGCTGATGAGCAGCATCGGCAGCTGCTCGGGCAGGGCGCGGCCGATCTCCTCCAGCAGCCGGATGCCGCGCTCGCTGCCGAGCGGGTCGCCGCCGTAGATCTCGGCCCGCTTGGCGGCGATCGCCGCGAGGGTCGCCTCGGGGTGATCGGTCGCGCGCGCCGCGGACTCGGCGTTGGCGAGGGCGTCGAGCGCCTCGGCGCCCCGGCCGAGCGACCACAGCAGGTCGGCGTGCAGCATGTGCGCGGAGGCATCCGTCGCGCCGGCGCCGATCGCGGCCGCCGCGAGCCGCTCGGCGGTGCGATGGTCGTGGGCGCGCTGTGCGAGGTCGGCCGAGCGGATCAGCAGCTCGGGGTCGGAGGGCCGGCCGGCGTCGAGCCGCCACATCGCGATGCGCAGTTCGTCGACGACGGTCATCGGCCCCCGCTCGACGACATCGGCCTGCTCGATGAGCAGCGAGATCGCCCTGATGCGCGGCAGCGACTCGCGCACGGCGCCGGCGTACTGCGGGTGCGCGAGGGTGATGGCGATGCCGTGGCCCGACTCGTCGACGCGGATCATGCCGCGCAGCTCGAGCTCGGCGAGCGCCTCGGGCGCGCCGGGGCGCACGAACTCGTCGATGCCGAGCGGTTCGCAGAGCGCGAGCCGCTCGATCGCGTCGCGCTCCTCCGGGCCGAGGCCCCGCAGTCGCGCGCGGATGAGGTCGCGCAGCGCGGGCGTGCCGACCGGGTCGCCCTCGAGCTGCCAGTGCTCGCCCGCGCGCACGAGGGCGCCGGTCTCGACGGCGCCGATCACGAGCTCGCGCAGGAAGAGCGGGTTGCCGTGCGAGGCGCGGTGGAGCTCGACCGCGTCGCGGTGGGCGATCGGCGCGCCGAGCACCTGCGCGATCAGCTCGGTGATCTCGTCGAGGTCGAGCGCCGGCACGTCGATGCGCACCGAGTCGGCAGACGACGCGATCGGCAGCACCCCGTCGGGCACCGGTTCGCCCTCGGGGAGCGTCGCGATGAGCGAGAGCGAGCCCGCCGCGACGAGCTGGGCGATGAGTCCCACCGAGACGCTGTCGGCGGAGGAGAGGTCGTCGACCGCGATCACCGTGCGCCGTCCGCCGGCGAGGTCGGCGATGGTCGCGCTCGTCGACGTGAAGAGCGCGAGTGGGTCGCTCACCTTGGGCAGCACCGGATCGTCGATGCCCCGGGCCAGGGCCGGGGCGACGGTCGCGAACGGCACGGCCGACAGTGCCGGGTTGCCGCTCGCGGTCAGCACGAGCCACCCGGCCTCGTCGAGCAGGTCGCCGACGGCCGACTGGATGCGGCTCTTGCCGATGCCGGACGGCCCGTAGAGGAACACCGAGCGCGCCTGCCCGCCCTGCAGGGCGCCGACGGCGCGCGCGACCTGGCCGTCACGGCCGCCGAGCGGCCACGCGCCGTCGAGGTCGGGCTCGGGTCCGGCTGCCGCATCGGGATCGTTCGAGGCCATCGGCGCCTTTCGGTGATCGGGACGATTCACTGTACGGCCGGGATGCCTCGCCGCGCAGTACCCCGCACAGGGGGTGTCGCAGTCGGCCGGTGAGCAATCGCGGGATGCCCCTGAGTAATGCCGGGCGTCGCGAATGAGCAGCCACTGCCCATCCGGCGGCACGGCGCGTCGCGGGAACCTCATGGCATCACCCCGGACGATCCGGGAACACCACCCGGAAGGAAACGAGCATGAACCTCTTCAAGCAGTTCGGCGACATGGCCGAGATGGTGAAGGCCGCTCCCGGCCTCATCGACCAGGCGAACCAGCTGCAGGCGCAGTCCGAGCAGTACCGGCAGCAGATGGACATCCAGGCGGTGCAGGCGATGACCGCCGACCCGCAGCCCGGCAACCTCGACCCGATCGCGGGTGTCGACCTCGACCGCTACGCCCGCATCTCGAAGGGCATCGCGGCCTACGGCTACGACGCGACGAAGCTTCCGGCCGTCGCCGCGATGTTCGGCGTCGACGAGGCGTCGTGGGCGTCGGCGGCCGCCGGCTGGGCCGCCCGCATCCAGGCCGACCGCGGTGTCGGTCGCCGCTTCAACGAGATCTACCAGGCGGTGTGAGATGGGCTTCCTCCGCGACCTCGCGACGCTGACCCGCCAGGGCTACGAGGCGCAGCAGCGCCTGGACGTCGGCGCGAGCATGGCGCAGGCCAAGGCGCAGATGGAGCAGGCGAGCCGCATGATGGCCGCCTCGATGCCAGCCCAGGCCGAGCCGGCTCTCGAAGGGCAGCGCCTGCGCACGACGGCGACGATCCTCGACGCGCGCCAGCTGCCGATGATGATCGGCATGAACTCGCTCGTCGAGCTCGACCTGCACGTGCTCATGCCGGGCGGCGTGCCGCTGCCGGTCACCCGAACGGAGCAGCTCGCGCCGCTGCACCTCGCTCGCGCCCTGCCCGGCGCGACCCTCGACGTGAGCCTCGTGCCGGGACGCCCCGACACGGTGCGCGTCGAGTGGGGCGGCTGAGCCCGCCCCGCCGGACGACGGACGACCCGAGCCTCCGTCGCCCACCGGAGCCCCCGCCGGCACCCGAACGGCGGGGGCTCGCCCCCACCTTCCTCGAGCACGACCCACCATCACGATCACGACACGAAAGCAGACACCGATGCGATTCCGAGACCACCAGTCAGCCGACGAGGGGATGCCGCGCCGCGCGGCCGCCCGCATCGCCGGCCTTGCGATGGCCGTCGCCGTCGTCACCGCGGGCGCGCCGCTCGCCGCGAGCGCCGCGGAGGTCGTTCCGACGGAGGGCACGCTCGCCGCGTCGGCGCCCGTCGACGCCGCAACCCCCGAGGGCCCCTCCGCCGACGCGTCGACCGAGGACGCGCCCGCCGAGGACGCGCCCGCCGGGGACGCGCCCGCCGGGGAGGTGCCGGCCGAGGAGGTGCCGGCCGAGGACGTGCCGGCCGACGAGGCGCCGGCCGACGAGGCGCCGGCCGACGAGGCGCCGGCCGACGAGGCGGCCGCCGACGTCGCCGAGCAACTGCCCGTCGGCGATCCGTCGGGCGGCGAAGCGCCGCTCGACGACGCTGACGCCGAGGCATCCCAGGCGAAGCAGCCCGCGGCACCGTCGTTCGCGCCCGAGCCGCAGGGCGCGGGCGACGCGAACACGGCGCCCGTGGCGGTCGACGACCACTGGCAGATGGTGCAGGACACGACGCTCACCGTGCAGGACCCGGCCATGCAGGCGAACGACTACGACGCCGACGGCGACTGGTTCCGCATCAACGAGAACACCTTCCCCGCGAGCGGCGAACTCGTGGTCTTCAACGGCGGACCGTCGTTCAGGTACACGCCGGTGCCGGGATTCACCGGCACGGTGACCTTCGACTACCACGTTCGCGACGACCACGGCGCCGACGACCTCGACAGCAACTGGGCGACCGTCACGATCGACGTGCTGCCGACCGGAAGCGACGTCGACGCGCAGCCCGTCGCCGTCGACGACACGTACATCTACGCGCCCGAGACCCCGCTCTACATCGGCGCGCACCAGGGGCTGCTCGTGAACGACCAGCTCGACGGCCTGCCGGTCACCTCGCTCACCTTCCCGTACGGCGCGCACGTCGGCAACGGGGACGTCCAGATGCTCGGCACCGACGGCTCGTTCTACATCGACCCGGGCGACGCACCGGGTCTGACCGCCACGCTCGAGTACCGTGTGTGCACGGCCGTCGGCTGCGACGACGGGTATCTGTGGCTGTATCCGGCCGCACCCGGCTCCGAGCCGTCCGGCCCCGATGAGATTCCCGGCACGCCGACCGCGGAACCCGACGTGTTCGGCGTCGTGCAGGACACGATGCTCTCGATCAAGACCCCCGGTCTGCTGTTCAACGACACCGACCCCGAACCCGGCGACACCCTCGAGGTCGTCGTCGATGCCGACGGGCTCTCGGGCGACCTCGCCTGGGCGGCGAACGGCGGCTTCGTCTACACCCCGTTGCCCGGTTACACCGGCGTCGACACCTTCCACTATCGCGCGAAGGACTCCCACGGATACCTCAGCGCGTCGGTCGCGGTCGAACTGCAGGTCGGCGACGGCAGCGTGAACCACCGCCCGGTCGCGGTCGACGACCACTACTCGGTGGTCGCGGGGGAGTCGCTCTACCTGCCCGCACCGAGCCAGGTCGCGAACGACACCGATGCCGACGGCGACGCGCTCGAGTGGGCCGGCACGGGAGATCTCCCGGCGGGCACGTGGAAGACGTACAGCGACGGCTGGTCGACATACACCCCGCCGGCCGGGTTCGTCGGCACCGACCGGCTCACGTACTCGGTGCGCGACGAGCACGGGCTCGTCAGCTGGAACGAGGCCGAGATCACGATCGACGTGGTCGAGTCCGACGGCTCGACCAACACGCCGCCCGTGCCGACGGCGGATCGCTACTTCGTGCAGTCGGGCGAGTCGATCACCGTTCCGGCAGCCGGCGGCGTGCTCGCGAACGACACCGACGCCGACGGCGACCCGCTCGCGGTGCTCGTCGCGTACCCCGCGCTCGGTCACGGCGAGGTCGAGATGGCCGAGGACGGCTCCTTCACCTTCACGGCCGACGCCGGGTTCACCGGCACGGCCTGGCTCGAGTTCTCGATCACCGACGGCCGCAGCAAGGTGAACTCGCCGTCCGCCGAGGTCGTCATCTTCGCCGAGGGCGAGGAGCCGGTGATGGGCGCCGACGACGCCTACACGACGACGAGGGGCGCGGCACTCGAGGTCGCCGCACCCGGTCTGCTCGCGAACGACCACGCCCCCGCGGGGGTCGAGAAGTCCGTCGCCTACCTGCTCACCGAGCCGGCGCACGGGTCGATCGACTGGAACGCGGACGGTTCGTTCGTCTACTCGCCGGAGCCGGACTTCACCGGCAGCGACACCTTCCGCTACGTGCTGTTCGCGGACGGCGAGTACAACTACCCGACGGTGAGGATCGAGGTGTTCGATGCCTCGTCGGGCGAAGAGGACCCGACCGAGCCGGGCACCCCGGCCGAGCCCGCCGATCCGGGTGCACCCGACGACGGCGCGGCCGGCGGCACGCCCGACGGCGATGACCCGGCCGGCCCGGCCGAACCGGGAGGCGCCGGCGAGCCGGCCGCCACTCCGCCCCGCCCCGAGGATGCCGCACCGGTCGCGGCACCCGCCGCCGACGACGCCGACGTCTCGGCCCTCGCCGAGACCGGGGCCGACGCGCGGGGCGCGGCCGAGGCATCCGCCCTCGCCGTGATGCTGGGACTCGTGGCGCTCGTCGCCGCACGCCTGCGCCGGCGCGACGGCATCCGCTGAAACCGGGCGCGAGGGGCCGATTCTCGCGGGAATCGGCCCCTCGCGGCATCCTCGAATCGGGGCCGACGCGCGGTTATACCGGACATCCGCGAACAAATCAAGAATCTCGCTGGACTTGGCGCGTCGAATCGCATATAGTTGACGTTTGCGCTCCCAGACCCACCATGCCTTCATATTGCGGTCGGCTTCCGGGCGAGTCGAGACCTTCCGGTCCCGGTCACTCGCTCGTGTCTGAGGGGTACTGAACTCTCCGCTACCGACAGTGAACCGGCCCGACGGGGCCATGGAGGTTATTCACTTGGCTGCTGCGCGCAACGCGACCACGCCCACTCCCAAGAACGGACGCGGTGCAAGCCGTCTCTCGTTCGCCAAGGTCACCGACACCCTCACGGTACCCGACCTGCTCGCACTCCAGACCGAGAGCTTCGACTGGCTCGTCGGCAACGACGCGTGGAAGGCACGCGTCGCCGAGGCGAAGTCGGCGGGCCGGCAGGACCTGCCCGAGACCACGGGCCTCGAGGAGATCTTCGAGGAGATCTCGCCCATCGAGGACCTCGGCGAGACCATGCAGCTCTCGTTCACGAACCCCGAGCTCGAGCCGCCGAAGTACACGATCGACGAGTGCAAGGAGAAGTCGAAGACCTACTCCGCTCCGCTCTACGTGAACGCGGAGTTCATGAACCACCTCACGGGTGAGATCAAGACCCAGACGGTCTTCATGGGCGACTTCCCGCTCATGACCCCCAAGGGCACGTTCGTCATCAACGGCACCGAGCGCGTCGTCGTCTCGCAGCTCGTCCGTTCGCCCGGCGTCTACTTCGAGCGCACCCCCGAGAAGACCTCGGACAAGGACATCTACTCGGCCCGCGTCATCCCGAGCCGCGGTGCGTGGCTCGAGTTCGAGATCGACAAGCGCGACCAGGTCGGCGTCCGCATCGACCGCAAGCGCAAGCAGTCGGTCACCGTCTTCCTGAAGGCCCTCGGCCTCACGAGCGAGGAGATCCTCGAGGAGTTCGCCGGCTACGAGTCGATCGCGCTCACCCTCGAGAAGGACAACATCCTCACGAAGGAAGAGGCGCTCAAGGACATCTACCGCAAGCTCCGTCCGGGCGAGCAGGTCGCCGCCGAGGCCGCGCGCGCGCTCCTCGACAACTTCTACTTCAACCCGAAGCGCTACGACCTCGCGAAGGTCGGCCGGTACAAGATCAACAACAAGCTCGGTCTCGAGGCCCCCCTCACCGACTCGGTGCTCACGGTGCAGGACATCGTGGCCACGATCAAGTACCTCGTCGCCCTGCACGACGAGCGCGACACGCTGCCCGGCCGCCGCGGCGGCAAGGCGGTCGAGCTGCGCCTCGACGTCGACGACATCGACAACTTCGGCAACCGTCGCATCCGCGCGGTCGGCGAGCTCATCCAGAACCAGGTGCGCACCGGCCTCAGCCGCATGGAGCGCGTCGTCCGCGAGCGCATGACGACGCAGGACATCGAGGCGATCACCCCGCAGACCCTGATCAACGTGCGACCCGTCGTCGCCGCGATCAAGGAGTTCTTCGGCACCTCGCAGCTGTCGCAGTTCATGGACCAGAACAACCCGCTCGCGGGCCTGACCCACAAGCGCCGCCTCTCGGCGCTCGGCCCCGGCGGTCTCTCGCGCGACCGCGCGGGCGTCGAGGTCCGTGACGTCCACCCGTCGCACTACGGCCGCATGTGCCCGATCGAGACCCCTGAAGGCCCGAACATCGGCCTCATCGGCTCGCTCGCGTCGTTCGCCCGCATCAACTCGTTCGGCTTCATCGAGACCCCGTACCGCAAGGTCGAGGCCGGCAAGGTCACCGACAAGATCGACTACCTCACGGCGATGGAGGAAGAGGACTACATCGTCGCCCAGGCCAACGCGCCGCTGAAGGCCGACGGCCACTTCGTGGAGGAGCGCGTGCTCGCCCGCAAGAAGGGCGGCGAGGTCGACCTGTTCCCGGCCGACGAGATCGGCTACATGGATGTCTCGCCGCGCCAGATGGTGTCGGTCGGCACGTCGCTCATCCCGTTCCTCGAGCACGACGACGCGAACCGCGCCCTCATGGGTGCGAACATGCAGCGCCAGGCCGTGCCGCTGCTCCGCAGCGACTCGCCGTTCGTGGGCACCGGTATGGAGGGCTACGCCGCGATCGACGCCGGCGACGTCATCACCGCCGACAAGGCCGGTGTGGTCGCCGAGGTCTCGGCCGACTCGGTCACCGTGCAGCTCGACGAGGGCGGCACGCAGACCTACTTCCTGCGCAAGTTCGACCGCTCGAACCAGGGCACCTCGTACAACAACCGCGTGATCGTCAACGCCGGTGAGCGCGTCGAGGCCGGCGAGGTCATCGCCGACGGCCCCGCCACCGACAACGGCGAGCTCGCGCTCGGCAAGAACCTGCTCGTCGCGTTCATGCCGTGGGAGGGCCACAACTTCGAGGACGCGATCATCCTCAGCCAGAACCTCGTGAAGGACGACGTGCTCTCGTCGATCCACATCGAGGAGTACGAGGTCGACGCGCGCGACACGAAGCTCGGCAAGGAGGAGATCACCCGTGACCTCCCCAACGTGAGCCCCGACCTGCTCGCCGACCTCGACGAGCGCGGCATCATCCGCATCGGCGCCGAGGTCCGCCCCGGCGACATCCTCGTCGGCAAGGTCACGCCGAAGGGCGAGACCGAGCTGTCGGCCGAAGAGCGTCTGCTCCGCGCGATCTTCAACGAGAAGAGCCGCGAGGTCCGCGACACCTCCCTCAAGGTGCCCCACGGCGAGCAGGGCACGATCATCGCCGTCAAGGTGTTCGACGCGCAGGACGGCGACGACGAGCTCGGCTCGGGCGTCAACCAGCGCGTGGTCGTCTACATCGCCCAGAAGCGCAAGATCACCGAGGGCGACAAGCTCGCCGGCCGCCACGGCAACAAGGGCGTCATCTCGAAGATCCTGCCGGTCGAGGACATGCCGTTCCTCGCCGACGGCACTCCGGTCGACGTCATCCTGAACCCGCTCGGCATCCCGGGTCGAATGAACTTCGGCCAGGTGCTCGAGACCCACCTCGGCTGGGTCGCGAAGCAGGGCTGGAAGGTCGAGGGCAAGCCGGCGTGGGCCAAGCGCCTGCCCGAGGCCGCCCACGAGGCCGCGCCCGGCACCAAGGTCGCGACCCCGGTGTTCGACGGCGCCTTCGAGGAGGAGATCGCGGGTCTGCTCGACTCGACGCTCCCCAACCGCGACGGCGAGCGGCTCATCGACTCGAGCGGCAAGACGCAGCTCTTCGACGGCCGCTCGGGCGAGCCGTTCCCGTACCCCGTGTCGGTCGGCTACATGTACATCCTGAAGCTGCACCACCTGGTCGACGACAAGATCCACGCGCGTTCGACGGGCCCGTACTCGATGATCACCCAGCAGCCGCTCGGTGGTAAGGCGCAGTTCGGTGGCCAGCGATTCGGTGAGATGGAGGTCTGGGCGCTCCAGGCCTACGGCGCCGCGTACGCGCTGCAGGAGCTCCTCACGATCAAGTCCGACGACATCCTCGGCCGCGTCAAGGTCTACGAGGCGATCGTCAAGGGCGAGAACATCCAGGAGCCCGGCATCCCCGAGTCGTTCAAGGTGCTCATGAAGGAGATGCAGTCGCTCTGCCTGAACGTCGAGGTCCTCTCGGCCGACGGCACCGCGGTCTCGCTCCGCGACACCGATGACGAGGCCTTCCGCGCTGCGGAGGAGCTCGGCATCAACATCTCCGCGCGCTTCGAGTCGTCGAACATCGACGAGATCTGAACCGCCAGGTACGAAACGACTTCAGGAATCTAGGAGAGAAATTGCTCGACGCAACGACGTTCGATGAGCTTCGTATCGGCCTGGCCACCGCAGAGGACATCCGCAAGTGGTCCTACGGCGAGGTCAAGAAGCCCGAGACCATCAACTACCGCACGCTGAAGCCCGAGAAGGACGGGCTCTTCGGCGAGCAGATCTTCGGACCCAGCCGTGACTGGGAGTGCGCCTGCGGCAAGTACAAGCGCGTGCGCTTCAAGGGCATCGTCTGCGAGCGATGCGGCGTGGAGGTCACCAAGTCCTCCGTCCGCCGTGAGCGGATGGGCCACATCGAGCTCGCCGCCCCGGTGACGCACATCTGGTACTTCAAGGGCGTGCCCTCGCGCCTCGGGTACCTGCTCGACATGGCGCCGAAGGACCTCGAGAAGGTCATCTACTTCGCCGCCTACATGGTGATCGACGTCGACGACGAGGGTCGTCACGCCGACATGCCCGGCCTCGAGAACGAGCTCCGGCTCGAGATCAAGACCATCGGCGACCAGCGCGACGCGCGCATCGCGACGCTCATGGCCCGCAAGGAGGAGGAGCTCGCGGCACTCGAGGCCGAGGGCGCCAAGAGCGACCAGCGCAAGCGCGCCGAGGCCGCCGCCGACAAGGAGATGGCCCAGGTCCGCAAGTCGGGCGACGAGCAGATCGCGCACCTCGAGCGCGTGTGGGAGGCCTTCCGCACCCTCAAGGTCGGCGACCTCAAGCCCGAGGACTCGGACTTCCACGAGCTCCAGGACCGCTTCGGCATGTACTTCGACGCCTACATGGGCGCCGAGGCCATCAAGAAGCGCCTCGAGAGCTTCGACCTGGCCGCCGAGGCGGAAGACCTGCACCTGCAGATCGCCGAGGGCAAGGGCCAGAAGAAGATCCGCGCCATCAAGCGCCTGCGCGTCGTCAACTCGTTCCTCGCGACGAGCACCTCGCCCGCGGCGATGGTGCTCGACGTCGTGCCGGTGATCCCGCCGGAGCTGCGTCCGATGGTCCAGCTCGACGGCGGCCGCTTCGCGACCAGCGACCTCAACGACCTCTACCGTCGTGTGATCAACCGCAACAACCGTCTGCGCCGCCTCCTCGACCTCGGTGCCCCCGAGATCATCGTGAACAACGAGAAGCGCATGCTCCAGGAGGCCGTCGACGCGCTGTTCGACAACGGCCGCCGCGGTCGCCCCGTCACGGGTACCGGCAACCGCGCCCTCAAGTCCCTGAGTGACATGCTCAAGGGCAAGCAGGGTCGCTTCCGCCAGAACCTGCTCGGCAAGCGCGTCGACTACTCGGGCCGTTCGGTCATCGTCGTCGGCCCGCAGCTGAAGCTGCACCAGTGCGGTCTGCCCAAGCAGATGGCGCTCGAGCTCTTCAAGCCGTTCGTGATCAAGCGCCTCATCGACCTGAGCCACGCCCAGAACATCAAGGCGGCCAAGCGCATGGTCGAGCGCTCGAACCCGCACGTGTGGGACGTCCTCGAAGAGATCATCCGCGAGCGCCCCGTGCTGCTGAACCGTGCGCCCACGCTGCACCGTCTCGGCATCCAGGCGTTCGAGCCGCAGCTCGTCGAGGGCAAGGCCATCCAGCTCCACCCGCTCGTCTGCGCCGCCTTCAACGCGGACTTCGACGGCGACCAGATGGCCGTG
The DNA here is from genome assembly GCF_053618155.1 of Agromyces sp. NPDC055658. Classification (NCBI taxonomy): domain Bacteria; kingdom Bacillati; phylum Actinomycetota; class Actinomycetes; order Micrococcales; family Microbacteriaceae; genus Agromyces; species Agromyces sp. NPDC055658. Next base: position 66,325 of record NZ_JBSHHD010000015.1, read on the forward strand.
CACCTGCCGCTGTCGGTCGAGGCCCAGGCCGAGGCCCGCATCCTGATGCTCGCCTCGAACAACATCCTGAAGCCGTCGGACGGCCGTCCGGTGACCCTGCCCTCGCAGGACATGATCATCGGCCTGCACCACCTGACGACCGAGAAGCCCGGCGGCGCCGGCGAGGGCCGCGCGTTCTCGTCGATCGCCGAGGCCATCCTCGCGTTCGACCAGAACCGTCCGGGCCAGCACGAGCTCGACCTCGGCGCGAAGGTGAAGATCCGTCTCGACGGCCTCCACTTCGCCGAGGGCGACGAGCCCGAGGGCTTCGTGTCGGGCAAGCCGTTCCTCATGGAGACGACCCTCGGTCGCGCCCTCTTCAACGAGGCGCTCCCCGTGGACTACCCGTACTTCAACCGCCAGGCCGGCAAGGGCCAGATCTCGGAGATCGTCAACGACCTCGCCGAGCGCTACCCCAAGACCGAGGTGGCCGCGACCCTCGACCGCATCAAGGACGCCGGCTTCCGCTGGGCGACCCGTTCGGGCGTCACCGTCGCGCTCTCCGACATCATCACGCCCCCCTCGAAGGGCGAGATCGTCGCGAAGTACGAGAAGCAGGCGGCCAAGGTGCAGTCGCAGTTCGAGAAGGGTCTCACGACCGACCTCGAGCGTCGTCAGGAGCTCATCCAGATCTGGACGAAGGCCACCGACGAGGTCGCCAAGGCCATGCAGGAGAACTTCCCGACCGACAACACCATCAACCGCATGGTCACGTCGGGCGCTCGTGGTAACTGGCTGCAGGTGCGCAACATCGCCGGCATGCGAGGCCTCGTGAACAACCCGAAGGGTGAGATCATCCCTCGCCCGATCATCTCGAGCTACCGCGAGGGCCTCTCGGTGGCCGAGTACTTCATCGCGACGCACGGTGCCCGCAAGGGTCTGGCCGACACGGCCCTCCGTACGGCCGACTCGGGTTACCTCACGCGTCGACTCGTGGACGTCTCGCAGGATGTCATCATCCGCGAGGACGACTGCGGCACGACCAAGGGCCTCGAGCTGCCCATCGCGACGGTGGATGCCTCGGGCGAGCTCGTCCGCGACCCCAACGTCGAGAACTCGGTGTTCGCGCGGTCGCTCGCGGCCGACGCCGTGAACGCCAAGGGCGAGGTCGTGGCCGAGGCCGGCAGCGATGTCGGCGACGTGCTCATCAACGAGCTCATCGCCGCGGGCGTCGAGTCGATCCGGGTCCGCTCGGTGCTCACCTGCGAGTCCGGCGTCGGCGTCTGCGCGAGGTGCTACGGCCGTTCGCTCGCGACCGGCAAGCTCGTCGACATCGGCGAGGCCGTCGGCATCATCGCGGCCCAGTCGATCGGTGAGCCCGGCACGCAGCTCACGATGCGTACCTTCCACACCGGTGGTTCGGCTTCGGCCGACGACATCACGCAGGGTCTTCCCCGCGTGCAGGAGCTCTTCGAGGCCCGCACCCCCAAGGGTGCGTCGCCCATCGTCGAGGCCCCGGGTCGCATCACGATCGACGAGACCGACAAGCAGCGCAAGGTCATCCTCACGCCCGACAACGGCGACGAGCCGATCACGTACAACGTGCTCAAGCGTTCGACGCTGCTCGTGGAAGACGGCCAGCACGTCGAGCTCGGCCAGCAGCTCATCGTCGGCACCGTCGACCCGAAGGAGGTCCTCCGGGTCAAGGGCGTCCGAGAGGTGCAGAAGCACCTCGTCAACGGCGTGCAGGACGTGTACCGCTCGCAGGGCGTGCCGATCCACGACAAGCACATCGAGGTCATCGTGCGCCAGATGCTGCGCAAGGTCACCGTCGTCGACCACGGCGACACCGACCTGCTGCCCGGTGAGCTCGTCGACCGCATGAAGTACAACGAGATCAACCGCGCGTCGCTGACCGAGGGCAAGAAGACGGCGTCGGCCCGTCAGGAGGTCATGGGTATCACCAAGGCCTCGCTGGCGACCGAGTCGTGGCTGTCGGCCGCGTCCTTCCAGGAGACGACCCGCGTGCTCACGCAGGCCGCCATGGAGGGCAAGAGCGACCCGCTGGTCGGCCTCAAGGAGAACGTGATCATCGGAAAGCTGATCCCGGCGGGTACTGGCCTCGGCAAGTACCGGAACGTCGCGGTCGAGGCCACCGAGGAGGCGAAGGCGGAGCGCTACCCGAACCGCATCTTCACCGACGACGCGGCCTTCAGCGAGGGCGACCTCAGCTTCGTCGACTTCGACGCGTTCTCGAGCGACGACTTCACGCCCGGCAACTACAGCTGAAGCACCCGGTGATCGACGAGGCGCGCAGCGCCGAGTCGAGATCCACGAACGGCCCCCGATCCGACCGGATCGGGGGCCGTTCGGCTTCTCCGCGGCGTCGACCCGCTGCCGGCATCGCCGCGCGGCGTACCGGCGCCGTGGTCGCCCATTGTTACAGTGGGCCCACCGCGGGGTACGAGGGTGCCCGGAAGGAGCGCGATCATGAGCAGCACGACGCCCGGATCAGAGCCGCTCGACGGCGACGCCGTGCCCGAGCCCGAGAGCCCGGACGCCGCGCGCGCGCCCGACGAGACCGCGGCCGTCGACGAGCCCGCTCCGGCCGACGGTGCCGCCGCCGACGATGCCCCCGCGCACGACGACGCCCCTGCCGATCCCGGTCGCGCCGACGGCGAGCCCGCCGCCGCAGCGCCGGGCGATGACGAGGTCGTCGCCTCGGTCGCGTCGACCGAGGGTGATGCGCACGACGCCGCCGTCGCGAGCCCGGGGGATGCCTCGCCCGCGGCAGCCCTCGAGGAGCCCGAGCCGACCGCCCCGGCCGACACCAGCGCGCTCGACGCGGCCGTGCAACGGGCGAACGCCGGCCACGAGGCATCCGACGACGACGTCGCGGCCGCCGCAGCGGCCGAACACGACGGCGTCGACGATACCGACGCCGTGCCGTCGCCCATTCCGGCCGGTGCCGTACGCCGCGAGACCTACGTGCCGCCGTCGACCGCCGCGACGGTCGGCGCCGCCGGCGCGGCGACCCTCGCGCCGGAGCCGACCGAGGCGTTCGCGCCGTCCGCGCAGACCGTCTACGTGCAGGCGCCCGAGCCACCGAAGGCGAAGGGCAACCGAGCCTTCGGCGTGCTCGTCGCGCTCATCGGCACCGCGCTCTTCGCGCTGCTCTATGCGGGCGTCGCGTACCTGCTGCTGATGACGCAGGCGAACGTCGACGCGGTCAACGACGTGTACCTCGAGCGATTCCTCGCCAAGCCCGTGTACTGGGTGCCGATCGCGGCGTTCTTCATCGGGTTCGCGATCCTCGCCGCGATCGTGAACCGCGGTCGGTGGTGGGCGTACGTCGTCTTCGGCGTCCTCGTCGGCGCGCTCGTCTACTTCGCGTACATCGGCGGCGCGCTGCTGACGGTCGAGGCGTGGACGCTCACCTTCGACGAGGCCGCCGCGTTCGTCGGGCAGCGCTGGCTCGACCCGTTCGCGATCGTCGCAGCGGTCATCGCCCGCGAGGTCCCGATCTGGCTCGGCGGCTGGATCGCCGCCCGAGGCCGTACCGTCACCGAGCGGAACCGCGAGGCGTTGGAGGCGTACGACCGCGAGCTCGCGGCCGGGCCGCAGGCGCGGCAGGGCTGAACCGAGCGCACGAGGGGCCGGTCCGCACGGCGCGCCGCCGTGCGCCATGGTGAGCCGCGGTCCGCGCGCGCCCGCATGGGGACCGCTCCCCATTCCGTGCCGGACGGCCGCCGGTAGACTGCACGAGGCGCTCGGCAACGACCGGGCGCACGATCCGCGGGCGGACGCGCGACGGCGAGGCCGCGCGTCTCCGCCACGAGAAAGGCATCCATGACGAGGTTCCGCAGCTTCGACCCGGTCGCACCGATCTCCGACGCCACGATCGCGGACTTCGAGCCCCGCGTGCCCGCCGAGGTCGCACGGCTCTGGCGCTCGATCGGGGCCGGCATGGTCGGCGACGACGGATACTTCCGATTCGTCGACCCGGCGCGCGCGGCCGAGACGGTCGCCGGAGCCATGGCACTGCCCGAGGGCGCGACGGTGCTGTTCACCACCGCGCTGGGCGACTTCGTCATGCACAACGACGGTCGGTACTTCGTCGTCAAGGCCAGGTTCGGTGCCATCGACGTGATCGAGGGGGCGAGCTTCGACGACCTCGTCGCGTTCGTGGAAGATCCCGCCCAGCGGGAGGCCGCATGGGAGTGGCAGCCGTACCCCGTAGCGCGCGAGCGAGCCGGGGTGCCGGGCTTCGAGCAGTGCTTCGGCCACGTCGCGCCGTCGGTCGGCGGCCCTGCCGAGCCCGACGGGCTGCAGGTGGTCGGGCTCGCCGAGTATCTCTCGCTCGCGGTCCGCCAGGCGGGTACGCCGAAGGTGCGGCATCGGCTGCAGGTTCCCGCAGCATCGCGTCCCGACGCCGAGGCGGGCTCGGCTCGTCTGGTCGAGGTCGGCACGGCGCTGTTCGCGAAGCTGACGACCGACCCCGTCCTCAACGTGCTCGAACTGCCCGACGGTCTCGGAGTGTGCCTCGTGCACGCCGCGAGGGGCGGCGGCAAGATCTACGTCGCGCCCGACGAGTCGGTGCTGTTCGTCGGCTCGGCCGTCGACTTCGAGTCGGGGCTCGGAGCCTTCCGCGACGGCGTGCGCACGCCGCTCGAGAAGTTCGACATCGACCGGACCGGGGCGGGCGCCTGATGGCCGACACGCTCGAGCAGCGCTGCGACCAGCTGCGCGGACCGGTCACCGAGCTCGTCGCCGTCAGCATCTCGGCCGCGTACCGGCCGCAGGACCTGCCAGAGCTGGGCCGGGCGATCCGCGACGTGCGCGGCATCCTCGCCGAAGACCCGTCCGGCCTGCCGGCGGGGGCCTTCGTCGAGTGGATCCCCACCGCCCTGCGCAATCTCGATCGCATGCAGGAGGCCGTCGACGCCGGTGACGCCGCCGCGTCGTACGCGATCCTGACCGACAAGACCGACGGGTTCATCCGACTCACGATCGGCTGCGCCGGCTTCCCGGGGTGGGATCCGGCCTGAGCCTCACGCTGCGGCTCAGCCGCAGGCGACCGACAGCTCGGCCGGCGGCTCGATCTCGATCGGCTCGCCCCAGCCCTCGAACGCGAAGGTGCCGTCGCCGGTGCCGTCGGCGGCACGGAACTCCCGCGGCAGCGGAGCGCCGGAGCGGGCGACCGTGAGCACGCCGACGGGGGCGCCGGTCTGGCCGACGATCACGTCGATGAGGTCGGCATCGCCGAGCGGCGGCTCGACCGAGACCGATTCGCTCGACGCGAGGAGCGACTCGACCAGGTCACCGGGTTCGAGCAGGGGCGCCCATTCTGCGACGAGCGAGTCGTCGCCGGTGGCGCAGACGAACCCGTCCGCCGCGTCGGGGATCCCATGGGCGCTCGCATACGCCTCATTGCCACGAACGTACGTGCGTCCGTCGACGGCGACGACCTCGACCCGTTCGTCGCCCGCCGTGATCTTCGCCGCGTACTCGCCGGCCCGGCCGCGGTAGTCGACGGCGAGGCCGCGACCCGCGCGCGGCTCGGACCCGTCGCTCGGCGAGGTGAGTTCGGTGTACGAGCCGTGGTACTGCACCGCACCCGCCCCGCTGATCGCCTCGGCGATCTCGTGGGTCGCGTCGGGGCCCGCGAGCAGCCAGAGGCCGTTGCCGGCGATCGGCTCGCCGTCGGGCGGCGCGAGCAGGTGCGTCGGCGTCGGCGGCGGTGCGGCAGGTGCACCGGTGCAACCCGCCAGCACGATCGCGCACGCCGCGGCCCCGGCGAGGCCGGCCGCACGGGCGGAGAACGACATCACGAGACCGCGTCGGCGGTGCACACGCTCTGGGCGCGCTGTGCATCGAGGGTCGCCGCGTCGAGGGCGACGGCGGCGTCGCTGCCGCCGGGGCGCACGACGAAGCAGGTGCTGTCGTCGTAGACCGCCGCAGCGGAGTACAGCCAGGCCTCGGTGCCGCGCACGAACTGGGTGAGGTCGGTCGCCGTGCCGTCCCCGTCGACCGCGTAGAGGCTGTACTCGGCGTCGGGGCCGCTCCAGTCGAGATGCAGGTTGCCCTCGGCGACCTCGGCCGAGAGCCCGCTCACCGTGACCGAGTCGTCGGTCACGGCGGACACGATGAGGAGCGTGGCCGTGGCGGCGACGGCGACGAAGGTGAGGCCGACCGACACGAGGAAGGCCGGGTGGCGCCACCAGCGGCGAGCCTGCTTGGGGGCCTCGGCGAGCACCGGGAGCACCGAACCGGCGCTGCTGAGCGGTCGCGCCCCGCCGGCCGACTGGAGCGCGGTCTGGCCCTGGGCGGCGCCGAGGACGGCCTGCTGAGCGGCCGCGACGCCGGGCACGGCCGGCTGACCGGGATGCCGCGTCGGGGGCGCCGCCGGCGCCGAGACCTGGTCGTGCGATTGCAGGGTGGATCGGAAATCGCGGCGTCGAGACGAGGCGGACATCGTGACCCTTCGTGCACGGTGGGCGCGACGGACGTCGCGGCTGAGCGCGTACCATGGTAACCCGAACGCCGAGCCGGGCGTTCCAGCGCGACGACGGGGAGACCGGTGACCAGATCGATCGGCCGTCGTGCGATCATGGCCGTCGTCGGTGCCGTCGCCTTCCTCGCGACGTTCGGCCTGTCGTTCGGCGCCTCGCAGGCGGTCGCCGACGAGGTGGTGCCGCCGGCCGCCTCGCCGACCGAGGTCGAGGTGCCCTACCTCGGCAGCACGACGATCGAGCCGGCCGCGGGCTGGCGCATCAGCGACTGCGGCCCGCCCGAGCAGGCCTCGCCGCTCGTGACGGCGTGCGATGCCGAGCACATCGTGCTGACCGCCGAGGCGTACGACCCCGAGGCCGGTGCGATCCTGCTCCCCGTGCCGCAGACCAATGGCGGCACGTCGATGGTGTTCCGCTACGTCGTGCGGCTCGCCCCGCCCGAGACCCCGGTCGCCCGCGACATCCGTTTCGGGTACCCCGTCGCCGCGGGCTCGACGGTCATGATCCCGATCAGCGCGCTCGACATCGAGTGCGCGGTGTGCAAGGAGGGCGGCCGGCTCGACGTCGTCGGCGTCGAACCAGCCGGCGCCGGCACCGCAGGTGCGACTTCGACCCACCTCGTGTTCCGGCCGAGCGCCTCGTACGCGGGGCTCGCCGGCGTCGGGCTGCGCTTCGCCGACGACTTCGGCACGTGGTCGCCCGAGGCGACGGTCGAGATCCCGGTCTACCGGCCAGAGGGGGTGCTCGTCGCCATGAACGTGTTCGTCGCGGCCGACGGGGAGTCCCAGACGATCGACCTGAACGAGCTCGCGTTCGATGTCGGCGGTGCCGAGATCAGCCTGCTCGGGTGCGGGGCGCCGATCCACGGATCGGTCGTCTGCCGTCCCGACGGCATCGCCGAGTTCCGTTCGCGGGGCGCCGCCGTCGACCAGTTCGACTTCCACATCGCCTCGAGCGAGGGCGAGCAGGCCAGCGGCTCGGTCACCGTCGTGGGTGACGGCGCAGAGCTTCCCGTATCCGGTCCGGTGCCGGCGACGACGATCGACGCCGACGACGATGACGGTGACGACGCGGGCGTCGTCTCGGCCATCGTGCCGCGGGTTCCCGTGGAGTCCGACTCGACGGAGCGAGTCGGCGTCTTCGCCCCGCTCATCCGAACGCTCGACCGTGCAGGCGTGCAATGACAGAGAGGTTGGCAGCATGACCGTCCGACTCACGATCGCCGACCCCGCGGGAGCGGCGTCGTACCTGCTCAAGGTCGACGAGGCCACGACGATCGGCGAGGTCGCCGAGTCGCTCGGCGTGCCGCACGAGTCGCTCGACCCGAGCGCCACGACCGCGACTCCGCTGGGCGAGTCGATGCTCCTCTCCGGTGCGACGGTTCCGCCGTCGAACTCGGTCGAGCTGGCGCCGGGCGCCCTCCGCCTCGAGGTCGTCGGCGGCCCGTTCGCCGGTGACACCGTCCCGCTCATGCCGGGCGGCACGATCTCGATCGGCAGCGGCCGGGCGGCATCCCTCGCGATCGCGGACCCCGCGCTCGCGCCCGAGCACGCGACGCTCGCGCTCGTCCGCACCGACACTGCCGACGGCCGGCCCGCACCGCTGAAGGCGATGCTCACCCCGGTCGGCGGTGCGCAGATGTGGGTCAACGGCGACGCCGTGGACGGCGAAGCCGAGCTCGTGCCGGCCGACCTGTTCCAGCTCGGCAACAGCATGTTCCGCATCGGCGTCGCGCCCGGCTCCGACGCCGATCTCACCCGCGACGCGCTCGGCGCACGCGCCTTCAACCGGCCGTCGCGCATCCACCCGTCCAAGAGCCAGCCCGTCGTCCAGCTGCCGGGCGACAAGCCCGACGACCCCGACCAGTCGCCGTTGCCGTGGCTGTCGGCGATCATCCCGGTCGTGCTCGGCGTCACCATGGCGGTGCTCTTCCAGCGCCCGATCATGCTCATGATGGCCGCAGCCAGCCCGATCATGGTGATCGGTTCGTTCCTCACGAATCGCAAGCTCGCCAAGAAGAAGGGCATGAAGACCGAGCAGCAGTGGATCGACGAGGTGAAGGCGGCGGGCCGGCGCATCGCCGAGCTCGCCAAGGCGCAGCGCCTCGACGGCTGGTACCGCATGCCCGACCCGGTCGTCATCGCGGACATCGCCACCCGCCCGCTCGCGCGGCTCTGGGAGCGTCGCCGAGTCGACGACGACGCGATGCAGCTGCGCGTGGGCGTCACCGAGGTGCAGCTCGACGTGCGATTCGAGGGCGGCGGCCGCGACCGCTCCGCCGAGCCCTCCGTCGGCGTCACCCCGCAGCCGGTGGCCGCCGACTTCAGGTCTGGCGTCGTCGGCATCGCCGGGCCGCCCGATGCCGTGCGCAACGTCGCGCGCGCAATGGTGACCTCGTACGCGACCCTGCGTTCGCCCCGAGACGCCGAACTCGTGGTGGTGTGCGACGCGGCCGACGACGCCGAGTGGGGGTGGACCCAGTGGCTGCCGCACACCCAGGCCACGAGCACCGTCGCGGCCATGCTCGGCAACACCGACGACACGCGCCGCGAGCGGCTCCGCGAGGTCGCGGTCATGCTCGAGAACCGGATGCGCAGCGCGGGCCAGCGCGGTGCCCCCGCGGCCTCCGACGTCCTCCTCGTCGTCGACGGCGCACGCGACTACCGGATGCTGCCGGGCATGGTGCCGATCCTCGAGCACGGCCCGGCGCACGGCATCCACGTGCTCGCACTCGACTCGGAGCGGGCGCGCCTTCCCGAAGAGGCGGCGAGCGTCATCCTCATCGACCCGTCCGACCCCGCGCTCGGCCGCTTCGAGACGGGCAAGGAGTACTACCCGACCGTGCTGCTCGACGGCGTCTCGATCCCGGCATCGCAGCGCATCGCGCGCAGCCTCTGCTCGATCCAGCACGTCTCGGGCGTCGGCGACGACGCGATGCTGCCCACGAGCGTGCGCATGGTCGACCTCCTCAATATCGACCTCGAGGACCCGTCGCCGATCATGCAGCGCTGGGCCAAGCAGCCGCGCAACACCTTCGTGGTCGTCGGCGCGAACGCCGACGGCGAGTTCGCGCTCGACATCTCGCGCGACGGCCCGCACGCGCTCGTGGCCGGCACGACCGGATCCGGCAAGTCCGAGTTCCTCCAGGCGCTCGTCGTGAGCCTCGCCATGGCGAACCGGCCCGACGCGCTCAACTTCGTGCTCGTCGACTACAAGGGCGGCTCGGCCTTCGCCGACTGCGAGCGGCTGCCGCACACGGTCGGCATGGTGACGAACCTCGACGCGCGCGAGACCGAGCGCGCGCTCGCGTCGCTCGACGCCGAGCTCAAGCGTCGTGAGGTCGTGCTGCGCGACATGGCGGCGAAGGACGTCGACGCGGCATGGGCGAAGGACGCCGACACCGCGGCCCGGCGGGGCCTCGCCCGGCTCATGATCGTGATCGACGAGTTCGCCGAGCTCAAGACCGAGCTGCCCGAGTTCATCGACGGCCTCGTGCGCATCGCCCGCGTCGGCCGTTCGCTCGGGGTCAACCTCGTGCTCGCGACCCAGCGCCCGGCGGGTGTGATCACCGCCGAGATGCAGTCGAACATCAACCTCCGCGTCGCGCTTCGCGTCACCGACCGCTCGGACTCGTCCGACGTGCTCGGCTCGGGAGAGGCCGCGCTCATCAGCGCCTCCACGCCCGGTCGCGGCTTCGTCCGGCTCGGACCGAGCGCCGCGCCGAGCGGCTTCCAGACCGCGCGCGTGGCGGGCATCCGCCCGGGTGCCCAGCGCTCGGTGAAAGTCCTGCCGCCCGCCGCCAAGCTCGAGTGGGAGACCCTCGGGTTCCCGGTGCGGTTCCCGAAGCAGCCGGCAGCGGTCGAGGAGAACCGGGATCACGACGACACCGACCTCCGTGCGCTCGTCGACGTCATCACCGAGGCGACGAACCGGCTCGGCATCCAGAAGAACCCGTCGCCGTGGCTCCTGCCCCTGCCGGCGGTGCTCCCGCTCGAGCGCCTCGCCGACGCTCCCCTCGCTCCAGCCGAATTGCTGCTCGGCCTCGAGGACGTTCCGGGGGAGCAGTCGCAGCGCAGCCTCACCTGGGATGTCGCGACGGGATCGCACATCCTCTTCCTCGGCGGATCGATGTCGGGCAGGACGACGGCTCTGCGCACCCTCCTCGCCCAGGCGGTCCAGCGGTTCACGCCTGGCGACCTGCACCTCTACATCAGCGACTTCGGCAACGGCGCGCTGCTGCCGTTCGCCGACGCCCCGCAGTGCGGCGCCGTCGTCACGCAGCTCGACGGCGACCGGCTCCCGCGACTCATGCAGCGCATGCTCGAGGAGCTCGCGACCCGCCAGACCGTGCTCTCGAACGCGGGCGTCGGCCACATCAACGAGCAGCGCGCCCACGCCGACCCCGCGACCGCCCTGCCGTACGCGATCTTCGCGGTCGACGGCTGGGAGCGCATGCTGTCGACGATGAACCCCGACCAGCTCGTCACCTTCCGCGACCAGTTCATGCGGATCCTCCGCGAGGGCCCGGCGGTCGGCGTGCGCGTGCTCATGACCGGCGACCGCGGCATCTCGGGCGACAAGGTCTCGTCGTTCATCGACGAGCAGTACGCCCTGCCGATGCGCGACCTGAACGACTACCGCACCGCGGGCATCATGGCCAAGGACATTCCGCTCGACCTGCCGCCGGGCCGGGCGCTGTGGGGCGCCCAGGGCTCCGAAGCGCAGCTGGCGGTGCTCGTCCGCGACACGAGCGGCGAGGCGCAGACCACGGCGCTGCGTCGCATCATCGAGCACGTCCGCGACCACTTCGACCAGTTCCCGCAGTTGCAGGAGCTGCCGCAGCCGTTCCGCGTCGATCCGCTGCCCGGGTACATGGCCCTGACGACGGCCTACGAACTGCCGCTCGGCGACGGCGGCCCCGAGCACGGCATCGTCGTCGCGATCGGCGGCGACCGGTTGTCGAAGTTCACGCTCGACTGGCCCGGCGAGGGCGGGTTCATCGTCGCGGGGGACCGGCGGTCGGGGCGGTCGTCGGCGCTCGCCGCGCTCGTGCACCAGCTCGCCTGGCGCAAGGAGCCGCTGCTCGTCGTGGCACCGCGAGCGTCGGTGCTCACCGAACTCGCCGATGCCGCAGGCATCCCGGTCATCCGCACCGGCGACGTGCAGCCGCCGCAGCTCGACGAAGTCCTCGCGCCGCTCGACGGGGCCAGGCTCACGGTCGTCGTCGACGATGCGGAGCAGTTCAAGAACGCGCCGATCGAGCACGCGCTCACGGGCATCAAGCACCGGGCGACCTTCATCGTCGCCGCCGACTCCGACTCGCTCTCGACGCTGTTCGGCGGGCCGTTCGTCGAGGCGAAGAAGGCTCGGCGGGCGTTCGTGCTCCGCCCGAACCAGGCCATGATCGGCACGCAGGCCGTCGGCGCGCCGATCCCGAAGTTCATGCTCGGGCACTCGACCCCCGGCGGCGGGGTGTTCCTGTCGGCCGGAGGCTGGATGCCGGCGAGGGTTCCCGACCCCCGGCAGTGATCGGGAACGGTGCGCATGCGGCACGTGCGCGAGGCATCCACAGGTGGATCGTCGCGTCGGCCGGAGAACATAGACTCGACGGGGTCGGTCGACCCGGAACGGAAAGGTGACGGACTGTGGCCTCTGCACGGTGCGCGTATTGCGACGCCACGCTGCAACCCAACAGCATGTTCTGCGCCGAGTGCGGCCAGCTCGTGCCGCAACTGAGCCGGCCGCCGGCGCCGGCGTCACTGCCCGGTGCGGCACGGCCGACGCCCGCGCCCGGCGCCGTGGCGGCGCCGGCGGCGCCGCGGCAGCCGATCGACCCGGTGCCGCTGCCCTCGCTGCTGCCGTGGCAGCAGGCGAAGGCGAACGAGCAGCCGGTCGTGGCCTCCGCCCCGCCGGTGCTGCAGAAGGTCGAGCTCCTGTTCTCGACCGGGCAGCACGTGATGGTCAGCGGCCGGGCCGTCATCGGCCGCAAGCCCGCGCAGACCGCCGCGGCGACGGGGGTGCAGGCGATCGAGGTGCTCGACGACACCCGTTCGGTGTCGCGCGTGCACCTGTACTTCGAGCTCATCGAGGGGCGCATCACCGTCGCCGACGCCGGATCGAGCAACGGCTCGCACGTCGAGCGCGCCGGTCAGGAGATTCCGCTGGCGGGCTCGGGTGATGTCGTCGAGGTCGTCCCCGGCGACCGCGTATGGGTCGGCGACATCAGCTTCGAGATGCGCGCCGCCGCCTGAGCGGCGCGCTGCCGTCGCGCGAACCGGCGTCGCTCGGTGGGCGGCCGTGCCGCTCGACTGCGGAACCCGACGGTCCGCGTCCGCCTCCGCGCCCCCGGAGGCGCGGCCGACAGCGACTCAGTCGCGCAGGAACGGGTCGAGGAATCCGTTGACGATCGTCTGGCTCGCGCGCGACCCGTACTGGTCGGCCGTCACCAGGCTGATCGCGTTGTAGGCATTGCCCGAGAGCGTCACGAGGGGCAGCGGCTGCCACTCGCGACCGACCTTTGCGGTCACCGCCACGTACGCGACCGAGTCGGCGGGCGCGAGCCAGGTCGCGAGCACGACGTTGCCGTGCTTGGCGACGGGGAGCGGGAGGTAGACGCGCGGGTCGCCCGTGCGGACGCGCTCGAGCAGCGCGCCGGCGTCCTGCGGGGCGACGGCCAGGTACGTGTTCACCCGCTGCTTCAGCTTCGTGCCGGTCGCGACGCGTTCCCAGCGGTACGACCACGCGAACAGCCAGATGAGGCCGCACACGAGCGCCGCTGCACTGAGCAGTACCGCGCCGGGGGCCACGAACGTGCGCAGGCCGGATCGACGTCCCTGCATGTCGGACGAGACCTCGACGAGCGCGTCGTACATGACGAACGAGAGCACGAGGCAGATCGCGCCGGCGGCGACCATGACGAGCGCCGCGATGATCTGGCCTCGGGAGCGCACACGACGCACCTCCGTGCTCGCGGCGTGCATCGGCAGTTCCTGCGGTTCGCTCACGCGATCCCCTTCTTCTCGACGGGCCACTTCAGATCGATCATCGGCCCCTTCCACTCGAAGTATGCGAACACCTTGGTGAACGAACGAGCCGGGATGCCTCGGCGCTCTGCCTCCCGGATGAGCACCTGCGCGGCCTGGAGCGCCGTGGCGTCGTCGATGACGGCGTCGAGCATCAGCGGAATCAGGCCGCGCCGAGTGCCGTCGAACCGGTCGAACAGCGTGACGCGGTCGGCGCCCCGCGCGCCGGCGAACGCGCGTCGGAGTGCTTCGCCGTCGCGGACGCCGATCTCGCAGAGGAGCGTCGCACTGCCCGACCTGACGGTCGCACGCGCGAGCGGGCCGGAGAACGGCAGGTCCTGGACGCGGGCGCTGCGCGCTCGGTCGTCGAGCACCCCGACGAACACGATCTCCGTCCACGGGATGAGGGGTGCCCCCGCGAGCCGGATCCCCTCGGTCTCGACGGCGACGGCGACGTCGTCGTCGGTCACGAGCAGGCCGAGCGCGCGGCGGCGCCGCGAGGCGAGGAGCACCGAGACCGCGCAGGCCGCGACGCCGAGGCTCGCGATCGTGATGGTGAACCAGCCGAGGCCGGCGATGACGGCGACGGCGAGGCCGACGGCGAGGAGCACCCCGATCGCGGCGCTGGTGAGCAGCATGCCCGAGTTCCACCGCCCCGTGCGGTCGACCTTCGCGTGGTCGACGTGTGCCTCGTAGACGATCTCCGGCACGACGTCACCTCCGTCAGATTTCGAGTGCCCTGCGGCACGTCAGCCTACCCTGTGCGCCCGGCCCGAACCGCGCCGGCATCGGCGCAGCGTCGGGCGGGAAGGGGATGGGGAGTTGTCCCCATCGGTGATCTGGGGCGGAGCAGGTAGCGTGGTGCAGACGTCGGGGTTGAACTGTCGGCTCCACGTCGTGTCAAGCAATTCTGTGCTGATTCAACGGAGGAAATCATGGCGGAGATCCGCGTCACTTCTGAGTCCCTCGCCGGCGTCGCCGGCCAGCTTTCGAGCGGGTCGCAGTCGATCGAGTCGCAGCTGTCGAACCTGAAGTCGCTCGTCGAGGGCCTCATCTCGGGCGACTGGTCGGGTACGGCCTCGCAGAGCTTCAACGAGCTCTACTCGCAGTGGGACCAGGCCGGCCTGCAGCTGAAGGAGTCCCTGCAGGGCATCAGCGACCTGCTGAACCAGGCTTCGCTGTCGTACGAAGACAGCGAGAACGCCATCGCCGGTACGTTCAACGGCTGACACCGGTCTATCGGGTGCCGGTGCATGAAGGTGCCGGCACCTTGCCACGAGCGAGGGGTCTGGGATGGTCTACTTCAAGGTACGCGCGGATTCGCTGAGCGAAGTCGCCGCGTTGATCGGCTCGGTCGTCACGACGTTCGATGCGAATCTCGCATCGGTCGATCGCGTCGTGACGCGGATGGCCGGGACGACGTGGGTCGGCGAAGACGCGGAGAAGTTCGCCGAGAACTGGGGCACGTTCCTGACCCTCGCCGGACAGGTGCGGTTGTCGTTGACCGGCCTGCAGCACGGGCTCATGGCGGCCGACGGCTCGTACACGCAGACCGAGTCGGGCGTCGGCGGCAGCTTCCGCCAGGGCCGGCAGGGGCTCGTCGCGGTGCGCAACGCATCGGGCGGGCTCGGCAAGCGCGTCGCCTCGGGCGAGGAGAAGGCCGAGGACATGGCCGAGTTCTTCGGCCGCGACTACGCGGGCGACGATGAGGTCGAGCAGTTCGGCGGCGGGGCCCTCGGCGCTCGTCGCGGCGGGCAGGCCACGGGTGGCGGCTCGGGCGACTCCGACGGAGACGGCGACGACGACTCGATCGGCACCGGGGTGTTCCGCCTCGACGCCGACGGCGAGCCGTACGTGCCCGAGGCGGGGCCGACGTTGACCGCATCCGGTGCCGAGGCTTCCGACGGCGAAGCGATCGTGCGCGGTGAAGGTGGAGGTGACGGTCGTGGCTGAGCAGCAGGCCGATACTGCGGAGTTGCAGGCGTTGGTGCAGACGATGGGCGAGCTGGTCGCGTACTGCTCCGCACTGAAGCAGGGTGCGAGCGGGTTCGCCTACATGCTCCCGGCGGAGTGGCAGGGTCCCGCGATGCAGTCGTTCCTGGGTGCGTTCAGCGCATGGGCCGTCGGAGCCACCGCGCTCGAGCAGACGGCCGACGGATTGCTGGCGCAGGCGCAGGTCACGTTCGATGCGTACACGGCGACGATCGAGGGACTCGATTCGTCGTGGGCGGATCTCGAGTCGAGTTTGGGGTAGTTCGTGGTACAGGTGCGGTTGGACTCGGCTCGGCTGGTCCAAGACGGTGAAGAGCTGTATGGCATCGCCCAGTCGTTGGACGGAGCGATCTCGGCGTTGACGTCGTCGCTGTCCGGTGCCGGCGGAATGGCGGGCGACGACAACGCGGCGGAGGAGTTCTGCCAGGGCAGCGACGGGTACGACGCCCTCGCCGGCCCGACGATCGACGGGGTGCGCTCGTTCGCGAACGGGCTGCGAATCCTCGACGCGGGCCTGTCCAACTCGGGGCGCGCGTACGACGGGGCCCAGAAGCCGGGTGCCGGGCTCGACCCGGCGACGGCGCAGCCGGCGACGGCGACCCCCTTCATCGACGAGTCGAAGTCGAATCCGCCGGACGCGCTGGGCGCCGGGTGGCCCGGGCCGCTGGGGGAGTTCCAGGAGCTCATCGAGTGGGGTCTGGCGCAGGTCGGGGTGGTCATCCCGACCGGCGACGAGGACAAGCTCGCCAACGCCGCCGAAGCGTGGGGGACCTTCGCCTCGAGCGTGCGCTCGGCGAAGTCCAAGGTCTCTGGCAGCATGTCGAGCATCTCCGCGATGACCGTGCCGCAACAGCAGTCGATGCTCTCGTGCCGCCAGGGCATCGCGTCGGGCCTCGGCGACATGGTCACGAGCGCCGAGGGCATGCAGACCTGGATCAGCGACTTCCGCACCCAGTTGCGCGACATGCGCGAGGAGCTGGGATGGTTCCTCAAGCAGATGGCGATCGAGATCGCCGCGGAACTGGCGATCGGCGGTCTCCTGTCGATCGTGACGGCGGGCATCGGTGCCCTGGCCACCGCGGCGAAGGTGTCGACGACGATCATCCGCTGGTGCGTGAAGATCGCGAAGCTCATCGAACGACTGCGCGACTTCCTCCGCGGCATCCGCGGCGTGCAGGGCGTGCTGGTGCGCGGCGGGCTGCGCGCGGCCAAGGAGGGCCTGCAGGCCGGCCTCGCGTCGGCGATCTCGACGGCGAGCGTGAACGCCATGCGCTCGGGCGACAAGGACTACACCTCGCAGGACGTCGGCACGGCGTTCCTCTCCGCGTTCGCGGGCGGCGCCGTGGCGTCGCCGCTGTCGCGGGTGCTCGGCGGGTCGGGTGGTCCCGGCCTCCGCAACGGTCTCCGAGAGGTCGCCGGTGAGACGGGGGCAGGTGCCGTCGACGGCCTCGCGAGCTCTGCGGTCGAGTCGGCGGTGACCGGCGAGGAGTTCAACCCGATCTCCGACATGGTGCTCGGCGCGCTGCTCGGCGGCTCGCTGACCGCAGGCGGTCGTGGCATCAACGCGCTTCGCCCGGGCGGGTCGGGTCACGGGCCGTCGGCGACCGAGACGCCCGGCATCGACGTCGGCTCCGACTCGCAGCCGACACCGGGTGGCGGCTCCGGCTCGTCGAACCAACCGGCTGGATCCGGCCCGGTCGACGTGTCGAACGACTCCCCGACGCCCGGTGCGGGCGACGCGGGCGGTTCGGGTGCCGGTGACGGCAGCCCGGTCGAGGTCTCGAACGATGCGCCGACCCCGGGTTCGGGCGACGCGGGTGGTTCGGGTGCCGGTGACGGCAGCACGGTCGAGGTCTCGAACGACGCGCCGACCCCGGGTTCGGGCGACGCGGGTGGTTCGGGTGCCGGTGACGGCAGCCCGGTCGAGGTGCCGACGGCTCCTGAGGCTGGTTCGCCGACGGCTCCTGAGGCTGGTTCGCCGACGGCTCCTGAGGCTGGTTCGCCGACGGCTCCTGAGGCTGGTTCGCCGACGGCTCCTGAGGCTGGTTCG
>NZ_JBSHHD010000015.1:83977-94138 GCF_053618155.1 Agromyces sp. NPDC055658
CACCCACGGCTCCTGAGGCTGGTTCACCCACGGCTCCTGAGGCTGGTTCACCCACGGCTCCTGAGGCTGGTTCACCCACGGCTCCCGAGGCCGCTGCGCCGACGGCTCCCGAGGCTGGTTCGCCGACGGCTCCTGAGGCCGCTGCGCCGACGGCTCCTGAGGCTGGTTCGCCGACGGCTCCCGAGGCCGCTGCGCCGACGGCTCCCGAGGCCGCTGCGCCGGCTTCGCCCGAGAGCGCGTCGCCGGAGGCTCCTGAAGCCGGCACCCCTGCGGCGGCCGCATCCGGAACGTCGACCTCGGCGCCGACGTCGGGTGCGACGGCCCCGGCCGACGTCGATGTCGACATCGAGTTGACCGATGTGCCCACGCAGCTCGACGGCGACTCGGTCGCGGCCGAGGTCGGGTCGTCGAAGGACGGCGACGCCGAGGCATCCCCCGAGTCGAATGAGCTCACGCTGGAAGACGTGGCTCCGGTGGCGGGCGCGGGCGCCGCAGCGGCGGGGGCCGCCGCCCTGCTCAGCAAGCCCTCGATCCTGCCGACGAACCTGTTCGGCGGCTCGGGCACCGCAACGCCCACGACGTCGTCGGCCGCCGGTGCCGGAGCGGGCGGTGCGACGCCGGCCACTCCTGCGGCACCCGCCGGCGCCCAGCCGGGCACTCCTGGCGGCACCGCGGCGGGCGACGGCTCGGCGCCGCAGCAGCCGGCCAACGGCACCGGTGACGGCTCGAGCGCCGACTCGAACCAGCCGTCGGGCAACCACTCCGACCGTACGCTCGCGGAGATCGATCAGGCCCTCGCGCAGATCAACCCGCACTACGACCCGTCCGACCCGGCCAACGGGTACGCCACGAACTGCGGCAACACCTCGTCGAACCTCAACGACTTCCTCAACGGGACGTCGTCGGCGGAAGCCACGACCGGCACGCTCGACATCTCGCAGATGGAGGCGCGCACCGGCAACCCGCAGACGCCGATGACGCCGGCCCAGATCGACGCCACGCTGCGCGACATGGGTCCCGGGTCGCACTGCGTGGTCGGCATCGACCGCTCCACCGGCGACGGTCACTGGTTCAATGCGTACTTCGACGGCACCACGGTGTGGTCGCTCGACGCGCAGACTGGCAGCCGCTCGCCGTGGCCGCCGAACGAGCCGAGCGCGACGACCTGGGACGCGTCGATCCAGCCCGAGCACGTCACCAACCCCGACGGGTCGAAGCCGAACGCGAAGCCCGACGCGTCGACGCCCAGTGCGCCCGACGCATCGACGCCCAGTGCGCCGAGCGCGACGACGCCGAGTGCGCCTGCTGCACCGACGGCGCCGCCCGCCCCGAGCACGCCGGCCGCGACCGCGCCCCACTCGGGAGCACCGGCACCGGCATCGCCGGTCGCGACGACCCCGGAGGCCACGGCGTCCACCACCCCCGCAGGCTCGGAGGGTACGTCCTCCAGGACGGATGGCGACGGCGGTGACCGGAGCGGTTCCGGGTTCACGAGTCAGGCGACCGTGTCGCCGACGCACCCGTCGGATGGCTCGGCGGGGCCGGGCACGACGTACAACGGCTACAACATCCCCGATCTGACGCCCGAGATCCGGAGCCAGCTGACCGCCCTCGCGGCGCAGCCGAACTCGCCGATCGTCGCGAACGACGATGGCTCGTTCTCGCTGAAGAACGCGATCACGGTCGACGCGTTCAACCGGAAGGACCCGAATCTTCCGAAGAACCCGAACCATGACTGGGCCGAGTTCCAGCGCCAGGTCGGTCTGCAGCAGCAGGGGCTGAACGACCTGACGGTGTCGGAGTGGCAGCACAACATCAACTTCTACGACCGCGAGAACCGGGTCGCGCAGGACCTGCAGAAGTCGGCGTTGAAGACGTTGACCGCCAACGGCGTACGTGTGACCTACCCGACGCCCGCGGTGCTGCACGGCCCCGATCAGATCGCGGGCGGCCGGGCCGACCGTTTCGATGGCGCGGGTCACTCACCGATCAACAGCGCGCTCGGTGCCGGGTGGCCGGGCCGTCGTCTCGACGACCTGCGTGCGGATGTCGCGGGTGCTGTGCGGAAGATCGATCCGGCGCTGCGCGCG
Organism: Agromyces sp. NPDC055658; assembly: GCF_053618155.1. NCBI lineage: Bacteria > Bacillati > Actinomycetota > Actinomycetes > Micrococcales > Microbacteriaceae > Agromyces > Agromyces sp. NPDC055658. The sequence continues at coordinate 86,068 of NZ_JBSHHD010000015.1, forward strand.
CACATCAAGCTGAACGTCCAGCTCGGTGCGCACAATCTCGAGACCGGTGTCTCGGCCACGCAGGCGACCCTGACCTCCGCGAAGCCGGTGACGTCGGGGCCGGCTCCGGCGCCGGGAGCCGCAGGTTCGGGGGCGCAGGCCGGCTCGGCCCCGGCAGCGCCGGGCTCGTCCGCCGCGAGCCCGGCTCCGGCGCCCGCCGCCGCGGCGACCGCGCCGGCTGCGAGCACGTCGACCGCTGCGACTCCGGGTGCGTCGACGGGCGCAACGGGCGGCGCGAACGCGACCTCGGTGTCGCGTGCCGGTGCCGGCGGCACCACGAGCGGTGCGGACGCGGGTGCGACGCGGGCGGCCGCGGTCGGTTCTGCCGATGGTGCAGGCAGCCCGTCGGCGTCGACCGGCACACCGTGGACCCCCGAGATGGGCGACCCGGTGCTGTCCGGCGCCGATCACGGCCCCAGCTGGGAGCGCGTCCCCGACCATGCGTCGACGAGTCCCGTCGACCCGAACTACGGCGATGTGCGCAACCCGGGCGAGAGCGGCCACCTGGCCGACCCGTTCGCCCACCCGGGAACGGTCCCCTCGGAGATCTCGCATCTCATCACCGACCCGGAGGCGCCGTACGGCCGTGGGGACGACGGCACGCCGTACACGCGTGACGAGTGGGAGAGCCGCTACACCAACGCGCAGGGTCGTCCGGTCTACCCGGGCAACCACGGCGCGAACCCCGACACGTTCGTCGAATACTCGGGCCCCGACGCGCTCGACGCGTTCGTCCGCGACTACGGCGACGAGCTCGACCGGATGGGTGGCCCGTACGGAGACTTCCTCTCCTTCCCCGGCACCCCGTTCGAGGCGCGGTCGCTGCCGCCGAGCAACTTGAGCGACCCGTACTCGATCTACCGGTTCGGCGACTCACTTCCGGCGGGCACCCGTATCGAGGTCTCCGAGATCGCGCCGGCGTTCGGGCGCGACGGCGGCGGACTGCAGGTCCGGATCCTCGACTCGGACGGCAATGCGCTCACGGTCGACCAGATGATCTCCGACGGCACCCTCGTGCGGACGGATGTCGACGGCGCTTCGGGAACGTACTCGGACCCGCGGTCGCCGATGTCGCCGGAGGATGCCGCGGGGCGGCCGATCCCGACCCCGCACCCGACTCCGGCGGAATCGTCCGACGTTCCGGCCGCGCCAGAACTGTCGCGAAACGGGTCGGCGACCCCGCCGACCGGTGCGACCGGGCCGGCGGCGACGGTCGACGCGGGCACGCCCGACTCGACGTCGACCGACGCGGGCACGCCCGACTCGTCTTCAACCGATGACGGGACGCCCGACCCTGAAGCGGGCGACCCCCAGACCACCGTGGCTGAGACCACCGAGGCGGAAACCGCCGATGCTGAGACCACTGCGGCGCAGACCGGTTCGGAGACGGCTGAAGCCTCGCCCGCTGAGGACGCCGACGCGGATGCCGCATCCCAGCCGTCCCTCGCGGACCTCTGCGAGGTGAACGGAAACGGCGCTTCGCAGGCTTCGATCGACCAGGCGCGGGTGCAGGCCGAGGAACTCTTCGGTGGTCTCGCGCCCGAGAACCGTGCACTGCTCGCGGCGAATCCGGTGGCCATCGACATCATCCCCGCGGGGAAGAAGCTCACCGAGCTTGCGGAATATGCGCACCTGGCGGGCCTGCAGACCTTCGACGGTCGCCAGTGGGCCGACGTCCGGGGAATCCAGGATGTCGTGAACGGGCGGGTCAGGGTCGCCATCGGTGAGGAGGCGCTCGCAGCCGTTCCGCAGGGCTACGGGCCCGGCTTCGTCGCCGCACACGAGGGCGGTCACGGGCTGCAGCGTTCCGCACTGACGCCCGATCAGGTGAACACCCTCGCGCAGCTCCACGCCGACCGCGTCGCCGCTCAGCCGGTCGTGAACAGCGGCACCGCCGGGGGATCCGGCCACAAGGACTGGCTGGATCCCGACTGGTACTCGGCGGCGAACAAGGAGGAGTACTTCGCGAACTCCGTGGCCGCCTACCATGGTCACGCGTACAGTCCGAACGCGGCGGTGACCGCGAAGTACACGCGGGAGTGGCTGCGAGTGAACGATCCGAAGATGTTCGCTCTGATCGATGGGCTCTACGGAGCGAAGGGAGCGCAGTGAACCGGATCCAGGAAGACCCGCCCCGGTATCGGGTGTTCGCCGGTGATCGTCTCGCCCTCGAGCTGCGGGGCGAAGGCGGGATCCTCGTGAGCACGTCGACGCCACCGCCGCCGCCCGGCGCACCGCCGGTGACCCATCCGTTCGCGACGGCGACCTTCTACATGTCGGTGAACGAGGGTGAGCTCGGCAGTCTGCTCCGGGGCGCCGCCGATCTCGATTCGTTCCTCGACTCGGTTCGAGCGCTCGGGTACCGGGTCGAATCCGTGCACGAGTGAGCGGACGTCGTTCCGCCCACCCCACCATGCCCGCGCGGTGTCGCGAAGTTCTCATAGACTGAGGCTTTTCCGAGTCACCGCCCGAGCGAACTGGAGGCCCAGTGTTGGATGCCGAGACGATGCGCTTCGTCGATGAGGCCGTTGGGTTGCCTGCCGAGGAGCTCGAGGCGGCGTTCGACCGGCTGGTCGACCTGCGCTCAGAGGGCGGCAAGGAGGCGAGCCGCGCGGCGGTTCCGTCGGCGAGCGAGAACTCGGAGCTCGATCACCGCATCCGTGCGGGGCTGCTCCCTCGGGCCGATGAGCTGGATGCCCATCTGGTGGGACTCCACTCCGATGCGCGGGCGGCGATCTCGACGACGGCCCGTGCGATCTTGAAGCGGCGGAAGCTGACGGTCGAGCAGTTCGCCGTGCTCGTCGAACCGTTCGCCGGGCGCGTCGGACTTCCGGAACACGACGCCTGAAGCCCATGGGGAGTGCTCCCCATTCCCTCCCGCACCCCGCTGGGTAGACTTCCCGGGTGGCCGAGTGCTGACCGCCGCGGAGGCATCCGGCTCGCCCGGATCGGACACGACGAGCTGATCAGACCCAACTGAGGAAGGCGTACGCATGACGAGGTTCCGGAGTTTCGAGCCGGTCGCTCCCATTTCCGACGAAACGATCCGGGCCTACGAGGGACAGGTGCCCGCCGAGGTCACCGAGCTCTGGCGCACGGACGGCGCCGGCCTCGTCGGAGACGGCTACTTCCGCCTCGTCGATCCGGGCCGCGCCGCGCAGATGCTCGAGGGGGTCATCGGTCTGCCCGAGGCATCCACCGTGCTCTTCACGACGGCGCTGGGCGACCTGGTGGTGCACGTCAACGGGCTCTACCTCGTGTACAAGCCGCGATGGGGGGTGATCGACCTCGTCGAGGGCGCGAGCTTCGACGAGCTGGTCGCCCTCGTCGAGGACCCGGCTCAGCGCGACGTCGCCTGGGAGTGGCAGCCGTACCCGGCCGCCCGCGACCGCGATGGCGCGCCCGGGTTCGAGCAGTGCTACGGTTTCGTTCCGTTGCTCGCGCTCGGTGGCCGGCCCGACGCGGGAAACCTGCAGCTGTCGGGCCTCTACGAGCACCTTGCGGTCATCGCGCAACTCGCCGGTCAGCCGCAGGTGCGCGCACACCTGCAGACGGCCTAGTCTTCGGCGATGGATGCCTCGGCTGAAAGGTCCGATCCGATCGTCGACTACGCCGCCGACGGGCGCGTCGTCACGTTTCCGTCGGCCGACGCGGTGCTCTCGATCGGTGACATGGAGATCCTGTACGAGATCCGCGCACGCGAGGGCGGCTTCGAACTGACGCGTCAGGCGCGGAACGAGGTCCCACGGCTGCTCGTGTCGAGCAGCGAGATGGGTCTCGTCCGGAAGTACCTGCTCATGCTGCTGAGCGTGCACGTGCGCTCGCACCTCCGGCAGCGGCCCATCCGCTTCCCGGGTTCCCCTGAATCGCTTCCGGCAGGATTCGATCTCGAGACGGGCGAGGCCGAGCAGACGCTCCGCTGGGTGTCCGACGGCGAACCGCACGCGGCGATCTTCCCGCCCGGATCGACTGCCGCATCCGAGGCGGCGAAGTTCACCTCGGTCGCGCGCCGCACCGAGGAGGAGATCATCGCGTCGCTCGAGCACCCGGGCGGGCGCCCGCTGTTCCTCATACGCTGACCGCGATCCGAGGCGGAGAGCTCGCATGGGCGGAGTCGTACTCATCGGGTGGCGTCGGTTCCGTGCCGGCTCGCGCGCTGGCGATTTCGTGTCTGAAGGCGCGACGTGCCCGAGGTGAACGTCGGTGAGACCGCCATCGAGGGCAGCGTCATCGCGGTCCGCAGTCCGCAGTCCGCTGCGAGCATGCGATCAGAGGCGCGGCGGCCGGACCGGACGCTCCGGCGCCGGCGTAGGACTGCCGGCGTTCAGACCGCGGGCGCGGGGATGAGTTCGACGCGGCGGAGCCGGTCGGCGACCACGAGGTCGCGGATGCCGACGTAGTCGTCGGCGAGCGTGAAGCGCAGGCCGCCACCCGGCTGCCCGAACCACGGCTGCACGAGCGCGGCCCGCACGAGCACATCGCCGGCGGTGATGAAGCGGTGCAGCGCGGCGCCGTCGACCAGCGCGGTCGGCGGCAGGGCACGCGCCTCGACCGACGTGCCGCTCGGGAAGAGCTGCACGCCGTCGAGGGCACCGATGCGGTCGAGCACGAGGCCCGCCGGCAGCTCGATGAGCAACGATGTACCGTCGGCCAGTCGCGCGCGGAGCTCGTCGTAGTGCCCAGTGGCGCTCGCGGCGACCGATGCGAGGGCCGTCTCGTTCGCTCGCTCGGGCGCGGGTAGCGGCCGGGCGAGGTACTCGAGCGCACCCGCCGACGCCTCCTCGGCGGTGGGCCAGCGTCGCAGCACGACGGCCTGGCCGTAGTCGACGGTCACGAGTTCGAACCCGGATGCGGCCGGTCTGAGCACGAGCCCGCCCTGCAGCGGCTCGTCCGTCTCGCCGGGCAGCAGCAGGTCGCGCGGGCCGAGGCCGCGCTCGGCCAACGCTCGTCTCAGATCCTCGAACATGCGGTCAACGATAGCCGCTGGCGAGGGTTCGCGCCCGGGCCGGGCATGGGGAGAACTCCCCATGCACGGCGAGGCCCGCCATGCACCGGCGGAGCCCGCGTCGTCCCCGGCCACCGGGCCTGCATGGGATGCTGGTTGGCATGAGACTCGAACTCGATGCGCCGAACACCGCATGGCTGCGCGTTCCGGCCGAGGCGGCGACCGACGGCGACGAGGCCGCGGTGTGGGCCGATGACGTGGTCGCGGGCTTCCTCCGTCGCCATCCCGATACGACGGCCGAACGGCTCGACGCCGTGCGCGCACTCGCCGCGGGAGCGCCGTCGCGCATCCTGCCGGGCGCGGCCGTCGGACTGCTGTACCTGCCCGGCCCCGGTGCGGCGGCGCTCGTCGTGAGCATCGGCGTCACCGAGCCGCAGCAGATCGCGGGCTCGCTCGTGCGCGCGCTGCTCGGCGATGCCGAGCTCGAGGGGCGCCCCGCCGTCGACCCGATCGAGGTCGCCGGCCTCGGCACGGGCATCGCGGTGCGCTGCCGGTTCGCGCCCCAGCCCGGCCTGCGTCCGGCTGCCGGCCTGGCCTACCTCCTGCAGGGCGATCGCGCGACCGTTCGCGTCATGGTGAGCCCCGCACCCGAGGAGCTCGTCGCGCACGCGGCGGCGTCGCTCGACTCGATCGTCCGTTCGCTCCGCGTCGTCGACTGACGCGAGGCCGCACCGGCCGTCCCGGCGACGCGGCCGGCGATCGGGCGTAGCCTCGAGAGATGGCCGACGACGAGCTCCGGACGCGCAACGCGTGGGTGGTCGCGAGCTTCGCGGCGGCGCTCGACCTCGCGCTCGTCGTCTGCGGCTTCGGCTTCGTGAGCCTCCTCTTCGACCTCGAAGTGGTCGGCGATCCGGCGGTCGGCATCTTCGTCGCCCCCGCGGCGGTCGCGGCATCCGTCGTGGCGGTGTTCGTGAGCCTGGGCGCTCTGCTGCGGCATCCCGAGCGCGCGGTCGTGACCGTGCTCGTGGCCACGCTCGCCTCGTGGCTCGCGTTCGTCGCGGTCGCGACGATCGGCCGGCTGCTCGGCTCGTCGGACCCCCCTGCCGAGAGCGTGCGGTTCGGTCTCGTGTTCGGGCTCGGCTGGTTCGGCCTCATCGTGCCGGCGTGCGCGTTCGTCACGGCCGCGTTCGCGGTGCTCGTCGCGCGCGGTCGGCAGGGCGGCATGGAGCACCCGCGCTGGCCCTGGGAGCGCGACGACGAGCAATTCTGATGCCTTGCGCGGCGCGCCAGTCGTTCGCCGCCTCGGCCCGCCGCGGCGCCGCGCGCAGTATCGTGAACCCGATGGAGGGTTCGGTCGAGGCGCGCGTGAGCCACGAGGTCGACCGCTGGCTGCAATGGCTGCCGCGGTGGCGGCCGGGAACGCACCGTGCCCGGGTCCGGCTCTGCCAGCGCTGCTTCGGGTCGCCGATCATCGCGGCGGCGGGTCTCGACGTCGACGTGCCGCACCCCGTGCAGCACGCCTTCTCGATGCGCATGAAGGGCATCATCGACGACGCCGTCGACGACTACACGGCGCGCAACCTGCCGATGCTGCACCGCGAGATCCGCCTCGCGGAGGAGCGCAAGGCCAGGCGACCGTATCGGGCGGGGGAGGGGCTCGACCCCGAGTACCTCGGACTCGAGCTCGACCCCGAGCCGGTGCCCGACCAGCCGTTCCTGTTCACGCTCGGCGGTCTCGAGGCGACGGCGGCGGCCGAGGCGAACGAACCCGCACCGCGCCCCTTCACCCCGGAGGAGAAGGAGGCGCTGCGCGAGGAGGTGCGGCTCGCCGACGAGTTCGCCAAGCAGCTCGGTCGACGCATCTGCGTCGAACTCGCCCAGCACCGCTATCGCATCGGCAACGCCGTCGAACGTCTCGTCGAGCCGCAGGTCGCCGACATGCTCGCCGACCTCGACCGCGAACTCGACGCGCCGGGCTGGGCCGGGTGACCGTCGCCGGCGTCGCACGGGCCTCATTCCGCGTTCTCCCCGTCCGCGAAGCCGGCGCCGTTTGACCGCAACGTTACGGGGCATTACCATTGATCGGGTGTGCGCGTTCACGCGCGCGCATTCGGGTGCCCGCGGACTTCTGCGGCTCACCCCCACGGCATACCCACCATCCAAGGTTCCGCAGTTCTGCGGCGCCGGCGGGTCTGATGTGAAATCCATCATCAGCTGTCACCGTGCAGCACAACAAGGAGAAGCAGTGCCAACCATTCAGCAGTTGGTCCGCAAGGGTCGCTCGCCGAAGGTCACCAAGACCAAGGCTCCCGCCCTGAAGGCCAACCCCCAGCAGCGCGGCGTGTGCACGCGTGTGTACACGACCACCCCGAAGAAGCCGAACTCGGCGCTCCGCAAGGTCGCCCGTGTGAAGCTCTCGAACGGCACCGAGGTCACGGCCTACATCCCCGGTGAGGGCCACAACCTGCAGGAGCACTCGATGGTGCTCATCCGCGGCGGTCGTGTGAAGGACCTCCCCGGTGTGCGCTACAAGATCGTCCGTGGCGCGCTCGACACGCAGGCCGTGAAGAACCGCAAGCAGGGCCGCAGCAAGTACGGCGCGAAGATGGAGAAGAAGTAATGCCTCGTAAGGGACCCGCTCCGAAGCGCCCCGTCGTCGCCGACCCGGTGTACGGCTCGCCGGTCGTCAGCCAGCTCGTCAACAAGATCCTGATCGACGGCAAGAAGGACCTCGCGCAGCGCATCGTCTACGAGGCGCTCGAGAACGTCGCCGCCAAGTCGGGCCAGGACGCGGTCGCGACCCTCAAGAAGGCGCTCGACAACGTGCGCCCGACCCTCGAGGTGCGCTCGCGCCGCGTCGGCGGTTCGACCTACCAGGTCCCCGTCGAGGTCAAGCCCCACCGCGCGAACACCCTGGCGCTCCGCTGGCTCACCAGCTACGCCAAGGCCCGCCGCGAGAAGACCATGACCGAGCGTCTCACCAACGAGATCCTCGACGCCTCGAACGGCCTCGGTGCCGCGGTCAAGCGCCGCGAAGACACGCACAAGATGGCCGAGTCGAACCGCGCGTTCGCCCACTACCGCTGG